>NZ_CAWQOY010000094.1:0-241040 GCF_963896525.1 Nodularia sp. LEGE 04288 | reverse complement strand
CTCCCCACTCCCCCGTAAAAATTGCCGTTGCACGCGATCGCGCTTTTAATTTCTACTATCAAGACAATCTCGATTTACTGCAAAAATTAGGTGCAGAATTAGTATTCTGGAGTCCTTTAGAAGATGCTGAACTACCAGAAGATATCCAAGGAATGTACTTTGGTGGGGGTTTCCCAGAAGTCTGTGCAGAGAGGCTTGCAGCCAACACCAGCGCCCTTCAAACAGTAAAAACGGCAATTTTATCAGGAATGCCCACAATTGCCGAATGTGGGGGCTTAATGTACTTATGTGAGCAAATTATTGATTTTGAGGGTAAATCTTGGCCAATGGTGGGAGTCTTACCCACATCTGCTGTCATGGGTGGACGTTTAACTTTAGGGTATCGTCGTGCAGTAGCTTTGCAAGATAATCTCCTAGTAGCAGCCGGGACAAACATTTACGGACATGAATTTCATCGTTCTTGTTTAAGTATAAATCCCCACAGTCCTTTGTTTGAAACTTATCGCTACGATTGTGACGAAAATATGGGAACTGAAGGATGGGCTTTACCCTGGAACCTCCACGCCTCTTATATTCATTTGCATTGGGGACAAAGCCCAGAAATCCCACAGCAGTTTCTCAAACAATGTCTCAAAAAACCTGATCATAAAACTCTCCGCGCCTCTGCGTGAAATTTCCTAACTAATTTCTTGTAGAAATAGTCATATTCATATCGTCGTTTAGTCTCCGAACCAGACGGGATAACTCGCGAATGATATTCACGGCAATTTCCGGGGTTTCCTCAATGGCATCATACAGTTGCTCTTGGGTCAATTCTAAAAATTCGCAAGGTTCTAGAGTTGTGGCTGAAGCAGAACGAGGTTGAGTATCAAATACTGCCATCTCACCGAAGTATTTTCCTTGTTCTACCTCTGCGAGTTTATTTTCTCCAATGTGGACTTTCACTTTACCTGACACCACAATATAAAGCGATCGCCCTTCTTCTCCCTGTTTAAAAATAGTATGATTTGCCGGAAATTGCAGCTCATGCATCACTGAAGTCAGCCGGACAATAAAATCATCTCGCAATTCCTTAAAAATCGGCACTCGCCGGACAAATAATAAACGGTCAACGCTGCTGAGCATAATTAGAAGTTACAACTTATACATTAAAAATAACAGGACTAGTACCGATCAGGAAGATGATCACGAAATCAGGGATGGGGGAAGAGTTTTCTCAAAGCTAGATCAAACAGAAGCTATCGCTTAGGGAAGAAGAAAGGCGATCGCAAAAATAGTAGTATATAGAAAAAAGCTTGCCCTAAAAAGTTGTTGACAAATTATTTAAACCATATAACTGGCACATTGTCAGTCACAGTAAAGTGATGAACGTCTCAGTGTTGGCAGCCCACACTTGATTCAGCACTAACCAGATTTTGACCACTTTAGTACTTCGGGAAATTTTATGTCTGCAACTGCAATGGGTAGCCGACAGTCACATGAATATCACGCACTACCAGCACAAGCAGCGGCTCAAACCCTCAATAGCGACCCGGAAAAGGGTTTAACTTCAGGAGAAGTTAATAATCGACTCGCAGAATTTGGTAAGAATGAACTCAAGGGCAAACCTGGAAAACCCGCTTGGTTGAGATTTTTATTACAATTTAATCAAGCTTTGCTCTACATTCTGCTGGTAGCTGGGTTAATCAAAGCGTTGTTAGGTCAATGGACAAATGCATCTGTAATTTGGGGCGTAACACTGATTAATGCCATTATCGGCTTTGTTCAGGAATCAAAAGCTGAAGGTGCGATCGCCGCTTTAGCTAAAGCCGTGACTACAGAGGCTACAGTCATCCGTAATGGGCAGAAATCCCGCATTTCTTCCCAAGAATTAGTGCCGGGGGATATAGTCTTGCTGACTTCTGGTGACAAGATTCCGGCTGATTTGCGTCTGCTGAATACGCGCAACTTACAGGTAGATGAGTCAGCCTTGACTGGGGAATCTGTGCCTGTGGAAAAATCTACTACAACTGTCAGTGCAGATACTCCCTTAGCAGAACGGGTGAACATGGCTTATGCAGGGAGTTTTGTCACCTTTGGACAAGGTAACGGGGTCGTAGTTTCCACAGCAAATGCTACAGAAATGGGGCGGATATCCCAGTCCCTAGAACGGCAAACTAACCTGAGTACACCCCTAACTCGCAAGTTTGATAAATTTAGTCACCAATTGCTCTACATAATTTTGGGACTAGCGGCAATGACCTTTGCCGTAGGTTTAGGACAAGGACAGTCCTGGCCAGCAATGTTTGAAGCGGCTGTGGCTTTAGCTGTGAGTGCGATTCCCGAAGGTTTACCGGCTGTGGTGACAGTCACAATGGCCATTGGGGTGGATCGGATGGCACGCCGTCACGCCATTATTCGCAAGTTACCAGCTGTGGAAACTTTAGGCGGTGCGACGGTAATTTGTTCTGATAAAACTGGAACTCTGACGGAAAATCAGATGACAGTCCAGGGAATTTATGCCGGCGGAAATAATTTTTCGGTGAGTGGTACAGGTTATAATCCAGATGGGGATATCCTATTTGAGCAGCAAACTGTAAATTTAGCATCAGGCAATTTCCCCACTCTCAAAGCTTGTTTGATGGCTGGGTTACTCTGCACAGATTCTCATTTAGAACAAAAGAATGGTAATTGGATTGTAGTTGGTGATCCGACTGAAGGTGCTTTAATTGCAGTTGCGAATAAAGCCGGGTGGAATCAGTCCCAGATGGCTAAGTCAATTCCCCGAATCGATGGTATTCCCTTTGAATCTCAGTTTCAGTACATGGCGACGCTACATGATAGCCATGAGTCATTAGAGCAAGCTGGTGATGGTGCTAAAACTATTTACGTTAAAGGTTCTGTAGAGGCAATTTTGAGCCGTTGTCAGGAGATGCTCAATGCTAACGCCGAACCAGAACCAATCAACCGGGAATTAATCGAACAGCAAGTTGAAGCCTTGGCTACCGAAGGGATGCGGGTATTGGCGTTTGCGAAGAAGGTTGTGCCAGATGGTCAAACTTCAGTCGATCACGAGGATATTACCACGGGGTTGATTTTCTTAGGCTTACAGGGAATGATTGACCCACCGCGACCAGAAGTCATCGCTGCGGTGCGTGCCTGTAAAACTGCGGGGATTCAGGTGAAGATGATTACAGGTGACCACATTACCACAGCGAAAGCGATCGCAGAACGAATTGGTTTAGAAAAAGATGGTAGGGTGCGCGCTTTTGAGGGTAAACAACTCACGGCAATGGATGATCATGAACTGACCCTAGCCGCAGAGCATGGTGTAGTATTTGCTAGAGTTGCTCCAGAACAAAAATTCCGGTTAGTAGAATCATTGCAGTCTCAAGGTGAAATTGTCGCCATGACTGGAGATGGTGTAAATGATGCGCCGGCACTGAGACAAGCGGATATTGGCATAGCAATGGGTGGCGCAGGTACAGATGTAGCCAGAGAAGCTTCAGATATGTTGCTTACCGATGATAACTTTGCCTCTATTGAAGCCGCAGTGGAAGAAGGGCGGACAGTTTATCAGAACTTGCGAAAAGCGATCGCCTTTATTCTACCTGTCAACGGTGGCGAATCGATGACAATTCTGATTAGTGCCTTATTCGCCAGAGAGTTACCAATTTTATCGCTGCAAGTTCTGTGGTTGAACATGGTCAACTCAGTCGCTATGACCGTACCTTTAGCATTTGAACCCAAATCTGAGCGAGTAATGAAACTCAAGCCCCGCAACCCACGGGAGCCATTACTTTCAGGTACACTATTTCAACGTATTGCCGCAGTTTCCATATTTAACTGGATTCTAATTTTTGGAATGTTTGAATGGGTGCGTCAAGACACAAATAATATTGATCTGGCGCGGACAATGGCCATTCAAGCTTTAGTAGTTGGGCGAATTGTTTATTTATTGAGTATCAGCCACTTAGGAAATGCTCTATTCCGAACACTCAGAGGTCAGAAAGCCAGGATCAGCGATGGCAAATCAATGGCTTTTGCTATACTCGGCACAATTGTGCTACAAGTCATCTTTAGTCAATGGGGTGTGATGAATACTTTATTTAAAACTGCGCCATTGAATTTAGAGCAATGGCTGATTTGTTTGATTCCCGCTTTACCGATGATTCCCCTAGCTTTGTTTGTGAATCGCATCGATCCTGCGGAATAATTCTTGACTTTGCTGATGGAAAATATGGATTAGTTTCGCGCAAAGGCGCAAAGGCGCAAAGTAAAAAATAATTGCCTATTCCTTTCTTCCCTTGGCGACCTTCTCCCAAGGGGAGACGCTACGCGGTAAGCGAAGCTATGCCGAAGGCTTTAGGCGACTTGGCGGTATGCGCTACGCGCACGCTACGCGAACGATAAATTCATAAATCAAATAAGATCGCTATATGTTATGGAAATGGTGCTTTAGATTATTAATAATATTCCTGGGAGTTTGGCTACTCCTAGATT
Organism: Nodularia sp. LEGE 04288; assembly: GCF_963896525.1. NCBI lineage: Bacteria > Bacillati > Cyanobacteriota > Cyanophyceae > Nostocales > Nodulariaceae > Nodularia > Nodularia sp. LEGE 04288. Next base: position 236,558 of record NZ_CAWQOY010000094.1, on the reverse strand, counting down.
TAGTTTCGCGTCTAGGAGCAGAAATTTTCTGGTTTGAGAATGTGGGCTATGTGCAAGTATTTCTGCTGAGGATAATTACCCAGGGTGGTTTGTGGATACTTGTGGCTGGTGTTACGGCTACTTTTCTACTGGGAAATCTCAGGTTTGCACAACAGCTAAAATATCCCGATTCTTTGAAGATTAAGGAAGTCCGGCGCGAGGAAGCAGCAATTGACAGTGACCTGCAAAATTTTCTCAGTCCTAACTATCCCAAACCCGATGAAACACAGACACCTAAGTCCCGGACTAAATCGTTAAGATTACTCTGGTTGCTACCCATAGCCTTGGTATTCAGCTTGTTAGTGGGATTAATGCTGGCTCATTACGGTGAAATAGCTGTTAGTTATTGGCATTCTCCGATTATCAGGACTGTTCCACCAGTTCCACCTTTGTTTCGACCAGAGAGAATTTGGCAACTAATCAGTGTGCAAATTGTCTCTCAGGGTTGGTCTATCGCCTTGGTTGCGGGAGTAGCGATCGCCATTATAATTTATCCCCAATTTTTCTTAGCAGCGATCGCACTTGGTTTTAGTCTCCTTTTTGCTTGGGTGCTATCTCACAACTGGGCCAGGGTACTGCAATACTTTAGCCCCACTTCCTTCAAAGCTTCTGAACCTTTATTTGGTCTAGATATTAGCTTCTATATATTTTCCCTGCCATTTTGGGAACTGTTAGAACTCTGGCTGATGGGATTATTTTTGTATGCTTTTGTCTCTGTCAGCCTGACTTATCTCCTGTCAGCAGATAGTCTCAGTCAGGGAATTTTTCCAGGGTTTTCGTCTCGACAACAGCGTCATTTATCCGGCTTGGGTGGCTTATTCATGCTCGTTGTCGCCCTGAGTTATTGGCTGAGTCGTTATGAGCTAGTTTATTCTCAACGTGGGGTAACTTACGGTGCTAGTTATACCGATGTCACAGCCGTTTTGCCAGCTTATACAATTTTGTGCGTCTTCGCCTTAATACTTGCCTTTTACCTGCTATGGCGGACTTTTTCCTGGAAACCCCAGTCTCAGTATCGCCCATTGATATTTTATGGGTTGGGGCTGTATCTAGTGATAGGTATCGCAGCTGATTTTATCCTGCCTACTGTGGTGCAAAATTTAGTTGTGCAGCCCAACGAATTACAGCGAGAGGAACCCTACATTCAGCGTACTATTGCCTTGACTCGGCAAGCATTTGCTCTAGAAGTAATTGATGAGCAAACCTTCAACCCCACAGGAGACTTGACGGAAGCTGATATCCAAAGGAATGATTCGACCATTCGGAATATTCGCCTTTGGGATCAACAACCACTCTTAGAAACTAACCGTCAACTGCAACAAATTCGTCTCTACTATCGGTTCCCCGATGCCGATATTGACCGTTACAGACTTTTTAAAGAATTACCCGCCGAAAGACCCACAGCCCCAGAACAGATTTCAGCAGCCAACCCGGAACAGGAACAGGAAAAACCAACAGAACGGCGGCAGGTATTGATTGCTGCACGGGAATTAGACTATACTGCCGTGCCACAACAAGCTAAAACTTGGGTTAACCGCCATTTAATTTATACTCATGGTTACGGTTTTACCATGAGTCCAGTGAACACAGTGGGGCCAGGTGGGCTACCAGAATATTTTGTCAAAGATATTGCTGGCAATAACGCGAACGCCCTTACAACCTCCAGTGAAGCTATTCGTGACAGCGTTCCCATTGGACAACCCCGGCTTTATTTCGGTGAAATTACTAATACTCATGTCATGACTGGTACAAAAGTCAGAGAATTAGACTTTCCCTCTGGTAGTGATAATGTTTACACTACTTATGATGGAATAGGGGGCATTCGCGTTGGTGCGCCTTGGCGACGGTTATTATTTGCCATGTATTTGAAAGATTGGCAAATGTTATTTACGCGGAACTTTCTGCCAGATACCAAGGTATTGTTTCGGCGGAATATCAAGGAACGCATTCAAGCGATCGCACCTTTTCTACAATTTGATAGTGACCCTTATTTAGTCGCCGCCGATGCCAGCCCTGAAAATGGTAATAGTGATTTCCCTAGTAATAATAATTACCTTTACTGGATCATAGACGCTTATACTACAAGCGATCGCTATCCCTACTCCGACACCACCAGCGCAGAAATCAACTACATTCGTAACTCAGTCAAAATCGTTATAGATGCTTACCACGGTACAGTTAACTTTTACATCGCCGATACCCGTGACCCGATTATTAACACTTGGTCAAAAATATTTCCCAACACCTTCAAACCCCTCAGTAATTTACCCCCTAGCCTCCTCAGCCATATTCGTTATCCGGTAGACTACTTCAAAATTCAATCAGAGCGATTGATGACCTACCACATGACAGACCCCCAGGTATTTTATAACCGAGAAGACCAATGGCAAATACCCAACGAAATCTATGGTAGTGAAGCGCGTCCAGTAGACCCCTACTATTTAATTACCAGCCTCCCCACCCTACCCAACCTCCCCTTTGTTGGCGAAGCCTCTCGTAGAGAAGAATTTATCTTACTACTGCCCTACACACCTAGACAACGCTCTAATTTAATCGCTTGGTTAGCAGCGCGGTCAGACGGTGAAAATTACGGTAAATTACTACTATATGTATTTCCAAAAGAACGCTTAATTTTCGGACCAGAGCAAATTGAAGCCCGAATTAACCAAGACCCAGTAATTTCCCAGCAAATATCCCTGTGGAATCGCCAGGGTTCAAGAGCAGTTCAAGGTAATCTATTGATTATTCCCATTGAACAATCCTTATTATACGTCGAGCCAATTTATTTAGAAGCCACGCAAAACCGACTACCCACTTTAGTCCGAGTCATCGTCGCCTTTGAAAACCGCATAGTCATGGCTCCAACACTAGAGCAAGCATTACAGGGAATATTCCAGCCAGAAGTCACACCAGCCCCAGCCATAATTCGTCCTGTAGAAGAGCCAGCCCCCTCAGAATAGTTATTGTCGGGCGGGTATGTAGTGGCGTGGCAAGCTTAAAATTTTGCATTAGAATCAACTGTCCATTTTTCCGTTGCACCCTCTCCCTCATTGCACATTGGAAATCTCCGAAAAAGAATGTAGAGACGTTCCATGGAACGTCTCTACAAGGGTTCTAGGAAACGCATATTTAATTGTCGGAGATGTCTATTGAGAATATCCTTTTTGCTCATCTCCTCCATTTGATCAATCATCAATAGCGCACTGGATATGTTGCCTCTTTTTAATAATTTGCGTAATTCTATAAATTCTTCAATTGGAACTTAACCTGCTATGCAAAAACCAGGTATTCTAGACTGATAGAAATACCCGACTAGTATGAAAATTTGCTTACTTTTTACAACTAGCCGGATACCGGATATATTTCTATTGTTTCTAGTAAAATTTAGCAAATTTATCTTATGTAACTAGAAAACAATCTGCTATAGTTAGGAACTTAAACTTGATTAAAAATCTTGTTTTTTACTCCAATTCGCTCCCCGACTATCTTCCCGTCGGTTATCCTCCCTGGGTTTGGCTTTATTGACTCTCAGTTGACGACCCATCCATTCTGCACCATCTAACTCGGTAATAGCAGCGTCTTCTTGAGCATCTTCATTCATTTCCACAAATGCAAAGCCACGCATCCGTCCTGTTTCGCGGTCAGTAGGTAAAACTACTCTTTTGACTTCGCCGTAATCTGCAAATACAGCTCTTAAGTCTTCTTCAGTAGCGTGGTAAGAGAGGTTTCCAACGTAAATAGTCATGTGGGTCACGTAATTTTCAAAGAAAAGCGATTAGTTCAGCTGGAGAAACAGATATCAACAAACTGCAAATATTGCATAGTCTGTTCTGACTCACCGATGGCGAATGTTGTAGGACAGCGATTTCATGCTGGCTTTTTCTGCAACTAAAGATGCCAAGGGACTGAACTTAGGCATACGCTCACATAATAACTGATTGTGAGATTTTTCCAAGTATGAGATTTTACAATATTTAATAACATCAAATCAGACGTTTTTATATGTTTTCTGGTATACATTTATCGGTTTTATGGTCACAAATTTGACTTGTCTGCAAAAGTATTTTCAATGAACTAAGATACTATTAATTTGCATAAGATAGGGCAGGCAAGATGCCTACCCCACAAGAGTTTTTTAACTATTAGGACTCCTATTTGATTTTTACACAGGACTCAGTACACATCTATCGTGTCTTTCCTGTTTCTCTTTCTCCGTTTCCCACTTCCTGGCTTCATCTGTCAATCTGGGTGAGTCGATTGTGAGATGCGCGGAAATTTCAATCAATGGAAATTTGCTTAAGCCCAAAAGCTTTGCCATTATGAGCCTCATTAGTTGAGGTAGTATAACTAGTTGAGTTGATTTGTTTATCCAGCCAGCTTTTTACAGGGTCATCTTTCAGGTTGAGTCGCAGCACACCAGAGAAAAATCCCCCAGTAAATGAAACTGGGTGCTTGGTCAATTGTTTGAATATTGGTGACAATTCATCAAGGAACATATTTTAGAATCTCCCGTTGTTTTAATGATCCTAACCTGGAAACTTAAAGACGCGATGAATCGCGTCTCTACAAGGGAATGGGGATTGAGATGAAGGATTGAGGGAGGATTTTCTTCCCCCCTGCTCCCTGCTCCCTGCTCCCTGCTCCCCTGCTTCTTTCCTCTACGACATTGGCCCCTGGTCGGGAAACATACACTTATCAGAGTCACAGCCACTAGGGCCAGCTTCTGTTAACTCGCCGGAATCATAGCGGCTTAAAACTGCACAGAAATCATCTGTGTTGCGTCGCCCTTTCACCTCTTGATTTAAACGCTCATAGGTGAGTTTGTCTATGGGTTCAAATGGTAAGCGGGGGAATGATTGCAAGTCATCAAACCGAGCTAAAAGTGCTGCGGAAATATAACCCTCATCATTTTGGATGGTTTCGTAAATCCGCTGTCCTAGTCCTTCAACTTCTTCAGAGCGCAATTCCAAAGTAGCTGATGTGTTGTGAGTCACATACCAGCGCTGAACTTGGAGGACAAAATCAAATTGAGCTAAGACGGAAAATTGAGAGACATCAATTTGGTCGGCTCCTGGGACATCAGCCCAAGATACAGCCACAGGGATTTCTACTAGCCATTCACTAACGCGGGGGTCAAAGGGATCATTTAACAAGTTACCCTGTTCATCTTTGTCAGATTGGGAGGGGATAACGCTGTAACCATAGTCAATGCAGGCTAGAGCTACGGGGTCATTTTTCCCGAAAGTGATTCTGCGAATAAATCTTTGGGCTTTGGGGGGATGCCAGCCAGAACTAGCACCTGTGAGCAAGGATTTAGTACCACTGGGTTGGACTGTAGTACAGCGATTAGGACGTTTGAGATTATGGCGATCGCAATATTCCCACACAACTCGATGCACCGTATCTTTCCAGAAGGTTAAATATTTCTGTTCCTCCTGCTTAAAGACTAATCCTTGGGGGGTTTCCGGTCTTCCTGACTCCCACCAATGCAGCCAGTCAACACCAAAAGCATGAACAAAGAAATCAAATAAACCTGTGAAAGAAACCCCCACAATCGGATCTAATTCCCGGCTTTCTTGATAGCGGGGTTCTAAAAATTGATGATTTAACAGTGCTGCTACAGATAACGCCCCAGCCGTGAAAGCCTCCTCTTGTTCTTTATAGTTATGTGGATCAATTTGATTTAAGTGTATCTCCGCCAAGTTACAGTGAAAATTGCTACCAATAATTTCCATTTTTGTTATCCTAAAGGCTTTTTATCCTTTAGTTCTATGAGTTCTTAATTCCTCATAGATCCGACTATATTTTCTACTAACAAAAAATAGCGTTAGTAGCCGGGGACTCGTGGAGCCGTTCTTGAAAACGGAGGTAAAACCCAGATTATATTCTTTTCAAAACCTAAATTTTATTAGTGTTTTAAAAAGTTTCACTCTCTAGTCTGTACGGTGTCAAAGGTACTTTAATTCCTCTGATTACCTCGGTATTCCCATCGCAGGGTTCACCGATTTTCCCCGGTGTTTAACGTGAGGCAAAATTACTTACCACACGGATTTAAACCGTAACGAGCTAAACGATGTTCTAGTTCTTTGGCATCTAAATCAGGATAGTGGGCTTGTAACCACTCTTTTGCTGTTCCTTGTTCATAAGATTTCAAGAAATCAACTTTTAAAGCTTGTGTTGGTAGCAAATCACAGTTGGATCGAGCTACTGCTTCACCAGCCCATTGAATCGCACCTTCGCCACTGTAGTATTGTTTGCGAACAGCTTCTACACATTCTTCTAATGTGGGCTTACGGTGAAACACTCTGGTATGGTTAGCCATCCGTAAAGCGTCACGCTCAGGATCAATACGCCAGTTGCCATTTTCATCCTGTTGCCAGAGGTTATCTTTGGCAGTTGCGCCTTGTTCATCGTCTGCCTTGAACTGCCTCATACCGGCACTGTTGTGCGTCAAATAGCCATCGCAGTAGAAACAATGAGCTTCTTCAACTTCAATGTCATAAGTGTGGACATGATCGTAGCTTCCCAGTCCTTTTACTGTGACTGGAATATCTAATGAGATATCAGTTTCGGTGATATAGCGCTCATAATTGGCATCAACAGTGCGAGAACCTTGGAATCCCATTTCTCGCATTTCGCTGTAGCTGTAAGCCTCCCGCATGACTGCACCAGGAACGGTGAAACCATACATTTTTAAGCCACTGCTTTGGGCGGGTTTCCCGACTTGTAGCAAGTGGCGTAACCCTTGACGTAGTTCGCCTTTCACAGAGTGCAGCGCTATCAGACTGTTATAACGTCCTTTGAGGGCGGGAATTGTCAAGTTGTATTTAAGTTGCCATCCTGCTTGTTGGGGACGAGTAGTGGTGACTCTACCCGCAATACCCAAGCTGGATAAAACTGCACCAACTTGTCTGATAAATGACTGATAAATCGATGTTACTAAATGAGGGGGTCGGTTATTAACTCCACCATCACTATCCATTAATCCAGCTAGGTAAGCGGCTCTAATATCTACTGAACCCTGCAAAATGAAATTAGGCACGGTTAAGGGAATACGAGGTTGCTTGATGTAGTGATGGAAGTATTCAGCTAGGCGAATGGATGAACATATTGACTTAGCTGTGTTTTCACCATTGATGACACCATGAGTAGCAGTCAATCCAAATAAAGCTAAAGCAGTATCTATTTTGGTTTGAATTCTAGCGGTGAGTTCTGAATCCAAACTGTTCATTGTCCATTCAACCCGTCCATAGGGCTTGTCATGCTGATTTCGACCGAGTGCAACATAGCCATCACCATGAGTCAACCCAATCAGCCAAGCTACTTCAGGTGTGAGATCAGGAATAATTAATGACTTAGCTGTGCGACTTTGTGTAGGTCTGGAGGCTGTAAAATCCGGGGGTAAATGGGTGAGTGTACCTGGTAAAACTTGGGTGTTGTGCAGCAAGCGATCGCCTGGTACTAAACTAGCAATAGATTTCCACGTAACACTACCTTTAGCATCTGCCAGCACTGCTTGCCGATGATTTAAAGTTGCCCTGGGGTAAGTAGCATTGGTTTCAATTTCGTAGACATCCTGAAACCCTTGGTCGAATTTATCCACAACTCGCCGAAATCCCAGAGGTGTCTGCACTAAGTCGTCTACTTGGACATCGCTAATGGGAACAAGTCCTTTGTTCGTATGCACCAAAGCATCTTCAGGTAGACAGCGCCGAATATTGCCCGCCACAATTGTGACAGCAGCTTGATCAATTAACAAACAGCATTCCACTGAATTTAATTGTCGTCCTCTGGCTTTATTGAGGATGGATACACAACGCTGATAGAGTCCTGGTAACTTGACAGGATTAGCCACTCCGCCAAAGCCGTTGAGAGTTTCTCCAGCTTGACGAACATCGCTCAAATCAACGACTACTTCCACTTCTGTAGTAAATCGTTCATCTGTGGAAAGTTCCAATAAGCTTTTATAGGATTCTACCCAACCTTCCCGGCTATCTCCCACATGGATGATAACGTTGTTACCTTCTATTTCGGTTTGAGTGTATTCACGACGTAATTCTGGAGATGTGCTACCAATTTCTCCATTTACCGTCACATTTAAGTAATTGCGGATGGGAGGTAATTGATTAATATATTGCGGTTCTATAACGGCTCCAGTCCCACAGCCCATCATGGCTAAATCCATCATCAACCCGAAGGCGCTCCAGTCTTGCAGGTTGGTGGAGGTGCAATTGTAAGCCCCAGAAAAGTTTTTGGGTTTGCTGACCCATTCTGTACCACCTACCCATAACCAGCGTCCACTGGGTAAGGCTTTGAGGTTACGTTGCATATTTTCTAGGATGGCAATTTCACCTGGGGTGAGCTTCCCTAACTCAATGATGCCTTGGATCGTGCGATCGCATACCTCATCCCATGTTTCCCTCAGCCCTGCCTTTGTGCGGCGGCTGTAGGTTCTAAAAAATACAGGATTAGCAGCTGGCGCTGTTTCGGGAAATTCTGCACTCTGACGTTTTCTTTCTAACTCTCGAACCATAATCAAGTCTTGTTGCTTGCGAATAGATTATGACTATACGCTAACTAGATTTTGGATTAAAGATTGCGAAATTTTCCACTTTGCGCTACTACTGCTGGCGTACTAATTACAACTAAAATTTATCATGTATAATGTCCTTTGGCTCTGGTGGCAAGCTTTATACTGTGTTATGATTACAACTTATTCAGATCCTCTTCTGTAATGCATTTTTCCGCTGGGCAACAGCGAATAATCGTTTGATTATGCCCATTTTGGCATGGTAAAACTTTAAGAACTATAGTCAAATATAATATTATATGGTAGTAAAGCTACTTAAGTACACAAACGAAAATTAAAAATTAGCTTGATTCCATAGTCATTGGTTATGAGTTTTTTTGCTACATACCGAGTGGGATTTTCGAGTCATTGCGTTGCGAAATTTCCTAAAATTGTAGCAAGTAGCAGAGCCAAAAAATTCGTGGACGTTGGTCTAATTCACACCACCACTATTGTGGGTAAAGTATGTCAAGAAGACTAATGACCAAGAGTTCCTGAATAGCACTGTTCCCCAGATTTATCTGTGGGGTCAAACCAAAATCTAAAATCTCAAATTGTTTGACTGCGGGCAGCGGTTTAGGGACTTCCAATAAAAAAAATATTCCATTGCTGAGGTAGGCAGGGGAGCAGGGAGCAGGGGGGATAAAGAACAAATATGGTCTGATGAAATGGGGCAATTTATTTTCTGGAAATCCCTTAATTCATCAATTTCAAACATTTATATTTTAAATTAACATCTCATCTCATCAATTTACGCTCAAGTTTTCCGGTGTAATCCCAATCTCAGTATCGATGAGGCTCATGCAAACAGGATTATTTCCTACTTACTCCACAAGTAAAGACAAAGGTTTTGGGATACCTTCATTGCAGCTAACCCTGGGTGATCCTGAAAAAAATACTGAAATTAATCAGTCAAAGTTGGGTAAATAATATCAATTTGTTGATTAAATAGGTGGGACTCGGAAAAACCAAACTTTATTACGACTCGTAAACACCCATGAAACCCTTACCAATGATTTACCCTGAGCGTAGCCGAAGGGCTAAGGACAAATGACGACCCCCGTCAGTTAACTTTATTTACGCCCACCTACTGACAACATTTCCTAAATCGGGAAGAAATACTGGAAACTGTATGAATTTTAGTTTGATTTTCGCCAATTATCCTCACAGTATATGGCTATATGACCTCAAAACTGGGCAGTTTTTAGATGTAAATGAAGCTGCTGTTATTCAATATGGCTACTCTCGCGAAGAGTTTTTGCAGATGCAAATAACTGATATTCATCCTGCCGAAGATATTGTTTTATTACGAAAATGTTTAACGGAAAAAAATTCTAGCTTCAAATTATCTGGTCAATGGAAACATTGTCAAAAAAATGGCAAAATTATTCATGTTGAAACTGTTACACACGCAATAAAGTATGGTGAAAATGATGCTCATTTAGTAGATATCAGAGATATCACAGAGCGGAAAAAAATCGAAAAAAGTATTCAGGAAAGTGAAGCTAGATTTCGAGAAATTTATCAAGCCATTCCTGTGCCATTAATTATTTCCCGCTTATCTGATGGGTTGATTTTATATGCTAATCGAGAATTGCGGCAAATATTTGGGTTTTCGGCAGAGGATTTAGTTAATCGCCCAGTTTCAGATTTATACTATGATCCGGCTCAGAGAAAACTAATTTTGGCAGCCCTTACCCAAGATGAATCGGTGAAAAATTATGAATTGCTACTGAAGAGAGCCGACAAAAGTTATTTCTGGGCGATCGCGTCACTTCAGTATTTAAGTTTTAATGGTGAATCGGCAATATTAGCTGTATTCTCCGACATTACAGAACGTAAGCAAACTGAACTAGCTCTCAAGGCTCAGGCTGAACGAGAACAATTAATGCGAACTGTGGCTCAACGAATTCGGCAATCTTTAAATCTGCAAGAGATTCTGAATACGACAGTTCAAGAAGTGCGGGATTTGCTCAGGGTTGATCGAGTTGTAGTTTATCAGTTCGCCCCAGATATGAGCGGTACAATTGTCGCCGAATCAGTGGGCGCAGGATGGACAGTGGCTTTAGGCGTAAAAATTGAAGATACGTGTTTTCAGACAGGAGGAGGCGTAGAGTATCATCAGGGACGCAAGCAGGCGATCGCTAATATTTACGAAGCGGGATTGAGTGATTGTCATCTTCACTTGTTAGAACAGTTTGAAGTCCAAGCTAATTTAGTCGTGCCGATTCTATTGAAAATAGATGAAGACAATACTGGCTCGTGTTTGTGGGGTTTATTGGTGGCGCACCAATGCTCTCGTAGCCGCGATTGGGAAGATCATCAATTGGATTTGCTCGATCAACTAACAGTGCAAATTGCGATCGCCATTCAACAATCAAGTATATTCCAACAAGCTCAGAATCAACTAGCTGAACGACAAAAAGCCGAAATCAACTTAAGAGCAGCATTAGTAGAAAAAGAAGTTTTATTAAAAGAAGTTCATCATCGAGTTAAAAATAACCTGCAAATTGTATCGAGTCTGTTACAACTCCAGTCTCAAACAATTAAAGATCCGGAAATTAGCCGAGTTTTCCAAGACAGCCAAAATCGCATTGACTCCATCTCTCTAATTCACAAAAACTTATATATTGCGCCCAATATCGGCAAACTGGACGTTGTGGAATATGTCGAGAATCTGGTAACTAGTATCATAATTTCTTATCAGCTAGAACCAGGTAGGATTTCCCTAGAAACTCAGATAGAAGCAGTTAATTTGAATATTGATCAAGCTATTGCCTGTGGGCTGGTGATCAATGAATTATTATCCAATTCCCTCAAACACGCTTTTCCTGGTCAAAAAACAGGTAAAATTACTCTGAGCTTACGTAGTATTGGTAACAATATTGAGATGATCATTCAAGATAATGGCGTTGGTTTACCAGCTAACTTAGATTGGAGTAATGCGGATTCTTTAGGTCTTTCATTAGTTTATGACTTAGTGACCGAACAAATAGAAGGCAGCATTACTGTAGAACGTAATCATGGCACAGGATTCAAAATAGAGTTTCCCAATTTAACTTTGCATCAATAAATTTCTAATGGATCAAGTGAGAATTTTAGTCGTTGAAGATGAAGTGATTGTAGCCAGAACCATTGCCAATCAACTTCATCAGTTAGGGTACATGGTTACGGGTAAAGCTTCTTCCGGAGAAGTGGCGATCGCCTTGGCATTGGAGACGAAACCACAACTGGTTTTAATGGATATTATCCTCAAAGGTAATATGGATGGAATTATAGCAGCTGCTAGTATTCGCGAGCAGTTAGATATACCTGTAATTTTCCTCACGGCTTATGGTGACGACCAGACTTTACAACGTGCTAAACTCACTCAACCCTTTGGATATGTAGTTAAACCATTTACTTCTAAAGATTTAAGAATAGCTGTGGAAATCGGTTTATTAAAACACCAACTAGAACAGGATTTGCGGGAGAATCGAGACCGATTAGCCACCCTTTTAAACTCGATCAGCGATGCTGTCATTGCTACCAACGAGCAGGCAAAAGTGACATTCATGAATCCAGGCGCTGAGTTGCTGACCGGCTGGAAACAAGCAGATGCTCAGGGAAAAGATATATCAACTATTTTTAATATTGTCGATGAAATTACAGAAACTGCACTAGAAAATCCAGTCCTAAAAGTCCTCAGAGACCAAAAAGTTGTTTATTTAGGCGAATTCACTTCTCTGATTACTAAAAATGGCAAAAAAATTCCCATTGGGGATAGTGCTTCACCGATTATGCGACGACCTAACCAGATAGATGGTGTAGTGGTGGTTTTTTGGGATCTCAGCGAACGTCGTCAAACAGAAATTCTAGAGCGCGCATTGAATCAAGAACGCGAACTCAACAATCTCAAATCTCTATTTATCTCCACAGTTTCTCATGATTTTCGTAATCCCTTGACTGTCATCCAAACAGCAGTCGAATTGATAGAAATCCAAGGAGATAATTTAACAGCAGCCAAAAAAAGCACCTACATCCAACGAATCAAAGGTGCTGTGGACTCCATGAAACAATTGATGGAAGATGTGCTGTTTATGGGTAAGTCAGATGTGGGAAAACTGGAGTGCCATCCTCAACTAGTAAACTTGGAGCAAATATGTAGAGAATTTATTGAAGAATTTTCTCTGATTACCAATGGTAGACATCAAATTATCTTTACCTGTCATAGTGAATGCACAGATGCTTGGATAGATGAAAAACTCTTACATTACATATTTATTAATTTAGTTTCTAACGCAGTTAAATATTCTCCTCAAAATGAAAGTATTCGAGTTGATTTAACCTGTGATTCCACAGACAAAGTAGCCATATTGCAGATTCAAGACCGAGGAATTGGCATTCCGGAAGTAGACCAGAAGCGACTGTTTGATTCATTCTATCGAGCCTCTAATGTCAAATCAATTCAGGGTACAGGACTGGGGTTAGTGATTGTGAAAAGGTGCGTTGAAGCTCACCAGGGTAAAATTAGTTTCACCAGTCAAGTTGGTGTCGGAACCACATTCACAATAATTTTGCCGCTTAATTATTCTGTCGCACACCACCCACAACAGGCCTAACTTCGCCATCAGAGAATGGATCTGTACCACCAGACCAGTTAAAGTCACTAATGCGGATGCTGAAACCGCCTAATTCCAGGACTGGATTATAACGCAAAGTAATTCCATAGGTACGGCGGCTATATTCTAAAATATAATCTGTGCTAGTTTCTTTACCAGTGTCCAAGTTAATTGCGGTTTGAAAGCCTAAACGAAATGGCCCATAAATTTGCTGTGAAATTCCAGCATTTAGCACTCTATTATCAACTGAGCGGTCAAACAAAAAGGGTGATAATCCGCTATTTAAGCCCTGAGAATAAGTAACATTAAAAGCGGTATAGTCTAAATAGGGACGAGAGAAATTACCAAACTGCCCGATTAAGCCGACTGTACCAGTGAGGGTACTTTGATTTTCGTTATTAGTGTAATAACTACTAGTACCTGTGACACTGGCCACTGTCTGTACATAAGGAACTACAGGATTTGGTGTGTATTTTAAGCCCTCAGTGGCGGTAGCTGGTAATGGTTTACCCTGCCATAGTAAAAAGCCCCGACTGAGGCTAGCACTAGCTTGTAAGCGACCGAGAGAAATTCGATCATTTGTGCGGTCTGCTTCTAGTAAGTCTAGGCGGTCAGTGTTGGCATTGATATATTGTACGCCTGTCTGATAACGGAGGTTAACGCCAGTGTTACCGACAGGAATGTTCGGAGAGCTAATCAGACCACCAATGCTACTCTGAACAGTTTGAAAGCCCAAGCTGTCATTAAACAGGCGATCGCGATAGCTATATTCTAGATTTAAGATGTGAGGATTGACATCGCCTAATGCTTGGGTCATTCGCAAACTCGCCCGCAAATTCTGGTCTAGTTTGTTTAAATCAAAACTGGTTAAATCTCCAGAACCTTCAAGTGTGGCTCGTGGGCTTAAAACGGCATTGATTCTTGTAGTTAGACCAAATAATGAAGCTAAATCATCTGTGCCTTCTTCTAAAGCTTTCTGCACAAATAATTGGGGCGTGATTCTCCAACGTGTCTGCTCATTATCAACAGGAGTGAAGCCCCGTTCTACAAACAACCCACCACGCCTACCTCCATCAAAGCCAGGGGAAACGTAAAATGGTGAAGCATCCCGTTCAAAACGGTCAATGGTCTGTTTATTTACGGGAATTGGTATGGAGACTTTTTGGTCAAAGACTAAACGCTGTCCCCGTGTAGTGATGGTTTCTACCAAAGGCGACTCTTGGGTTGCAGTCACTTGAGATGCTCGCAACTCTAATTCTGGTGGTGAAAATGGGTCATTAGTAATCCGCACATCCTCAGCTTGCCAGCCTCGCGGATAAAACTCAATGCGTTGAGCTTCAAACCGTAGTCGCCTGACTTTACCCCCGCTTTCTGGCGCGGGAATGTTGCTAGCTTCTGCACCACCTAATGTAAAGTCAAGACCGCCTGGGCTGCTGATCCCAGAAAGGGGCTGATTTCTTCTAACGCGATCGCTCAGAGGAGTCTGAAATTCACCTGCTCTGACATCGCTGGGTGAAAAAGCCAAATCTGTTTGGGCTGAGGGTACGAAGATTTCCCCACTGCCGTTTTCGATTTCTCCGTTGTCTTGGATGAAATTATAACTAAAGCGTTCTCCCCGTAAGACTTGATCTCCTCGTGTTAAGGCCACATTCCCTGAACCCACAGCGATCAAGTTATCTAAATTGACTTGCAGGCGATCGGCATCCACCACAGCCCCATCAAATCGCACCACTACATTACCTTCTGCGGTGATAATTCGCCGTTTTTCATCATACTCTTGCCGATCAGAGGTCACTTCGACAGTCCTCTGTCTTCCTGGCGGCGTAGGTGTTGTAGGTTGTTGAGCAGGTTCGGTAGGTGACTTGAATTCTATAGTTGAGGGAGTGGAGGTTTCGTTACTAGGGTTACGAGACTTGAACTCTAGAATATTTTCTACTGGTTGAGAACTCGCTTCATCATCCGGTTGATCAACAGAAATATTGATGCGATCGGGAAATTTCTCCACAGAAATATTACTTTCTGGCTCTTGTGGAGTCGCTGTTTCCGCTACAACTTGCACCTTGGGTGTAGTGCTGGGCGCATTAAACAGCTTTTCAGAATAACCAACTGTCTGGGGTTTACCCAAAATTGCCGCACTCTGAGAAGCCGTGAAGGGAGAAAATTCCGGCGGGAAGGTTTCTGGTGTATTAGGTGTGGCTAGAGTTTTGCTCGATAAGTTATCTCTAGTAGCGTTGATAAAACTTGACCAACGCAAAGCAGATTCAGCATCTCCCACATTTGAGATTTGTGGAATTTCCTCTAGTGGCGGGGATTCTTCTTTGTCTTCTGGTGTATCAGTCTGATTGGTTAAAACTGAGGGAAACTGAGTATCACTAGCATAGGGAATAGAATTTGCTGATGGTACTGGCTCAACAATGGGAAGCGTTGCAGGTGGCGGAACTGAATGAAGCATATCTAGGCAAATCAAGCTAAAAAATAGCCAATTGAGAGCCGGAAGGATGAATTACACCTTCCCCCTTCCGACTTTTGCTTTTTGCCTAAATATAGCAAGCTGCCAAGAGAAGGAGGTTTGGTGTTTTCCGTCTTCCGGCAGTTGTGGATCATTTGTGCAAATCTTACTCTGAATCCCGCCGTCCGGGGTTACGAGCAGGATCGTTCGACAAAAATCCGAAGACGAAGATAGCCACAAAGAAGGCAACAACAATATAAACAGCGATTTTTAAAGTCTCCATCCAAATATCTCCAAAGGGTGTGAGAAAAAAGTTTCTCTCTCAGTATCTGATATACAGAAAAGATAACTACTTTATAGTACCGAAATCTCGTCCCTTTTTAAGATAAATCTGGTCAATGCCCCTCAGCTGTTTTGCACTCGTTACTTTGGAGACGTTTACTCTCGACGGAAGTTTCCAGTGTCAGACAGAGCTATTTTGGCTCTCTATAGTCTGCCATCTTTGATCGCCAAACCGCAACCCAGACCATTCCCAATCAATGAGACAGTGACAGCGCCGCCTGGTGTAGGCAATTACGAATTGCTATGATGCCACCAAATCTTTGCTCATTCGGCTTTTGATGACTCGTACAGGCGCACCTACGGCCACAGAATAGGGAGGAATATCTTTATTCACAACTGATCCCGCGCCAATAACACTGCCTTTACCGATATTAACGCCATCTAACACCGTGACTCCATGCCCTAGCCAACAGTCATCTTCAATCACGATTCCCTTACGAGTTATTCCTTGCTCTTTGATGAGTTTTGTTGGGTCGGCAAATTTGTGGTTATTAGCATATATTCCCGAATGGGATGCAATCATACAATGTTTACCAATTGTGATGTTTCCCGGCCCAGCAATACAGACATCAGGAGCGATAAAAGTTTCATCATCAATGGATATGCAAGTGTTATCCAAACAGCCAATATCAACGTAGCGCTCCAGCGCCACGCCATTTCCTAAATAAATTTGATTATTTGGGTGTCCTTTGGCATCGATGCGGACACCTTTAAAAATATAGACCCCATTGCCCATCTCAATACCAGAAGCTCCCAGAAATTCCACACCGTTTTGAATATAAACTGGACTACCCATCCGAGCAAAAATCTGACGATATACTAAATTTCGCAGTTTGGGACCAAAAGCAATTGTGGGAATATCTCCTAACAAAGTAGTGATCAATAATTCTTGTAATCGCTGCCATTTTGAGGCATATCGGTTATTACTCATGATTAAATATCTCTGATATTGTTTTTGATTGAAACTATTGAAGGTTTAGAGAAAATCTATCCTGTCTGCTGGTAGTGGCACTTATACTGATATGATTAAACTCAGGAATTTGATTTTCGGGTGAACAAAATATTTACCCAATTATTACTTAGTCTCCTACGCCAATAGAAAACTAATTTCTGAGTTTGTCTAATTTAGTAATGATCTCACCTTAATCTAGACAGATTAATTGACATCGGTAACAGTTAATCGGTTTTCTCCGCATCAATTGCAGTGGAAATTTCAAAGTTTGGGGCAGTTTTTCTAAATCAGTTACCGCAAAAATCATGCTATTTACTAGACTGATTATTATCGGCAATATTCAGTGAGTTACAGCGCCAAAGATCAGATTATTAAATTGGGTAATTGGGTGTTGTCAAATATGCCAAGTTTACTTTTCTGGCGAATTGAATAGATATACTACTGTGATGTAGTTTTTCGCCTTCAAGCTGCTTTCTGTCAACGACCAAATTCAACAAGCTTTTTTCAACACAATTACATTTTTACTGGGCTATCTCAAATTTTGCAGATAACTTTTACCCAATTTAAAATATAATTAGCATTGAATTTTATTAGTGTTTTTATCAAAAAAAATCAAAATTAAGGTGGAGTGTCACCAACTTCAGCCATCACATTAAAATTAATCATCGGTGCAAACAAATAAGCGCTTCCACGATTGCGATGACGACTTTCTTGCAACGAATTTCTAGAGTATGCTGCGCTAATCATGTTGCACACCGATGAGTTACAGGCGAACCAAATCACAATTCTAATTACATCAATAATTTTTGGTGATAGCTGTTTTTAACATTAACACATTTTTTTGATTTAAGCACTGTGAATAAATAAGTTTTATTGAATTTTAATAGTCCTGGTTAATTGACAATTAAAAGAACATTATTTTTGCGTAATAATCCCCAATGACCTATTTTTATACTTAAGCAAAAAAATACATTATTTTAAATAAAAATGTTGCAGGTGATAAGATTTACTATATATATTGTAGAAGCTAGCACCGCACTTCCAAAAATTCACACTTTGGAGGTCATGTCCATAAATTATAACTGAAGTTAGCTATTTTACCCGACACATAACTGATGTCGTAAGTTGGATTTTAAGTCGGGATTTTAATCGACTATGCAATCAAGCAACGATAGGGACTGGGGATAAGCACAAGTGCCGAACATCTCTAAATGAATGGAAGCAATGACTTTAAGGCTTGGAAAATCAGGTTAATCAGCAGAACTAATATTTAATTTCAGGCTCTAGACATATATTTCAGGATGCTATGCTAATTAAGATGAAAGATTAAGGATGTTATTTGCCACAAGTCTCGGTCAAACAATTTTAGATTTTGGATTTTGGTTCGACTCACAGATAAATCAGAAGGATTTTAGCATTCAGGAACTATTGGTCATACTTAAAATGAAATCTGCGCTATTTTTGCCAATCTCGTCCTAAAATAGCTAAAAAAATATTCTCAGCTTTTACCTAATAATCCTATTTTTGTAAATTACCCAATGAGTAGATTCCCTGGGTTAATGAGTGCTTTTAGCTAGATAAATTTGGGACAGGTTTAGATATATAGCAACCGCCAAGGAGGTTAAAACATAAACTGATCATCAAACTTAGACACCAAAAGGGTTTTAACCCACTCCCCAGCTATACCTGGCTTTGATGATTACTCTACATAACAAAACCAAACTCACATACTTGGTTCCAAGTATGGTTTTAATTAACACAATTGTCCAACAAGCTTTAACTGCGGGCTATTTGAGAATTCCACCCCAAAACCAAATACAATTGTTACTTCAAAACAGCTATGACTCAGAAGATTTAAATGCCTTGATCATCTGGCTGCGAGATGTGATAAAGGGTACTTTTAAATGAGATTTACCCACTGACAAAGCTGATTTCTCTTCCCATAGCCAGGAGACTTGATTTAATATCAAACTTGCGGATCAAATAGCAGCAAAGATGGCTTTTGCAGCAGCAGTGGCTCTAAGTATGCCGATAAATCCACAAAACCCTCATGATTTCGAGGACTCCGTGGGTTTGCAGATAAACTATTCAGCGACTTCTCAGTCAAAAAATACCCAATTTCTTTAGCCAAGGAAGACAAGGATAAAGAAGTCGTGTTGGAGATGCTAGTTGGAGAATTTACGTTTGAAAAATCCTTAAAAGGCAGTATATATCTAAATACTCATGAATATAGATACGATTGATACTTAATTTATTTAATTTTTCTACTTTGAGCGATCGCCTCTGACAAACTCACTTCTGGCTTCATGCTTTTGATTTGAGAGGCTAGAAGCGGATAAATACTTTTGTAATTTACCAACTTGAGGAAAATCTGTAGCAAAAAATACAAAATCCTCAAGGTGATCAAAAAAATTGCCTTAAGTCTTACTTGGCATAAAATAATGAATTTTTAATATACTAAGTAGATACTTGAGGGTAATCCATAGACTTAAAAATGCCCTTAGTGTAAACTTTATCAGCGATGTCAAGAATAAATCTCAATGCTGAACAAAGTCATACCCATTTTACAGACACAGTAAAAAGAATTGGCAACATTGGGTAGAAACAGTAATACAGACGTAAACAATAGCCAAAATATAACTTGGAGTTTTCCCGACCTATGCAGCCAATTCGCACATTTAACGTTTCCCCTTGCTTACCGTCGCGACTCGAACCTCTGCGACAACTAGCATATAACTTGCACTGGGATTGGAACGTTGAGAGTAAAGATTTATTTCGTCGTTTAGACACCGATTTGTGGGAGTCTAGCCGCCACAACCCCGTATTAATGCTGGGTACAATTAGTCAAGCGCGGCTTTTGGAAGTTGTCGAAGATGAAGGCTTCCTAGCACAAATGGATCGGGCGGCTCGCCAGTTAGAAGACTACTTACACGAGCGGACTTGGTTTCAGAAACAACGCAGCCAAAAGCCAAAAGAATGTTACGCCTATTTTTCGGCTGAGTTCGGACTTGTAGATTGTTTACCAGTCTATTCTGGCGGTTTGGGTGTTTTAGCGGGGGATCACCTGAAATCTGCTAGCGACTTGGGTTTACCTCTAGTTGGTGTCGGTTTATTGTATCAGCAAGGGTACTTTGCTCAATACCTGAATGCAGATGGCTGGCAGCAAGAACGTTACCCCATGAACGATTTCTATAATATGCCGTTGCATCTGGAGCGTAATCCTGACGGTTCAGAATTACGGATTGCGGTAGATTATCCAGGACGCAAGGTTTACGCCAGAGTTTGGCGCGTACAGGTGGGAATGGTGCCACTGTATATGCTAGATACAAACATTGAACCGAATAATCCTTACGACCACGACATCACAGATCAGCTGTATGGTGGCGACATCGATATGCGGATTCACCAGGAAATTATGCTGGGGATCGGTGGTGTACAGATGTTGAAAGCTCTGGGTTATGATGTGACTGCGTACCATATGAATGAAGGTCACGCGGCTTTCTCGGCTTTAGAACGCATCCGCATCCTGATTCAGGAAGCAGGATTGAGTTATGAGCAAGCCAAACAGGTGGTAGCTTCTAGCAATATCTTTACCACTCACACACCAGTACCTGCGGGAATTGACTTGTTCTCTCCCGACAAAGTTTTACACTACCTGGGGTACTATGCCGAAATCTTTGGCTTGCCTAAAGAGCAATTTTTAGGACTGGGGCGAGAAAATACAGGTGATTTATCTGCGCCTTTCAGTATGGCGGTGTTGGCTTTGAAGATGGCGACATTTTCTAACGGTGTGGCTCAGTTGCACGGTGTGGTATCACGCCAGATGTTTCAGGGTTTGTGGAAAAAGGTGCCGGTGGAAGAAGTACCAATTGCCGCAATTACCAATGGTGTTCATGCTCGGAGTTGTGTAGCTAAATCAACTCAAGAGTTGTACGATCGCTATTTAGGGCCAAACTGGTCATCAGCGGCACCAGATAGTCCATTGTGGGATCGGATTGATACGATTCCCGATGAGGAATTGTGGCGCAATCACGAACGCTGTCGCCTAGACATGGTGGTATACGTCCGTGAACACTTGGTGAAGCATTTGCGCGATCGCGGTGCTTCTGCTTCGGAAATTGACCAAGCCCAAGAAGTCCTCGATCCCAACGTTTTAACCATTGGCTTTGCGCGACGTTTTGCTACCTACAAACGCGCCACCCTCTGGATGCGTGATTTGGAAAGAATCAAGCGGATTCTGCTGAGTAACAAAGATCGCAAAGTGCAATTTGTGATCGCTGGTAAGGCTCACCCCAAAGATATCCCAGGAAAAGAACTGATCCGCGATATCAATCACTTTATCCATGAACAACACTTGGAAAAACAAGTAGTGTTTGTACCTAATTACGATATTCACATTGCTCGGTTAATGGTAGCTGGTTGTGATATCTGGTTAAATACACCACGCCGTCCACGGGAAGCTTCCGGTACGAGCGGGATGAAAGCCGCAATGAATGGATTGCCGAATTTAAGTGTTCTCGATGGCTGGTGGGATGAAGCTGATTATGTCCGGACTGGTTGGTCAATTGGACATGGTGAGAATTACGATGATCCCAATTACCAGGACGAAGTAGAAGCCAACGCTCTCTATGAATTGCTAGAGAAGGAAGTTGTGCCTCTGTTTTACGAGCATCAGGATGCTGATGGCTTACCCAGGGGTTGGATTGCCAAAATGAAGGATGCAATTCGCTTGAATTGTCCTTTCTTTAATACAGCGCGGATGGTGGGAGAATATGCACAACGGGCTTATTTTCCAGCAAGCGATCGCTATCATATTCTGACTGCTGATCATTACGCCCCAGCGAAGGAATTAGCTAGTTGGAAATCAAAACTCAGCGAACAGTGGTTTAACATTAAAATCAAAGATATTGATGTATCAGCAGATACGGATATTGAGGTAAACCAAACCGTCGCTGTCAAAGCTAAGGTTGATTTAACAACTTTGAGTAACGATGATGTCCGGGTGGAGTTATACCAAGGTACGATTGATGCCAATGGTGACATTGCCAATGCTGTGCCTGTAGTCATGGATTACCAAGGACAAGATTCACAAAACTTGAGTGTTTACACGGCTAATATTACCTATACGGCCTCTGGTTTGCAGGGCTTGTCTTTGCGTGTTTTACCACACCACCAACACTTGTCTAGTCCCTATGAACCAAGATTGATTGCTTGGGCGGAATAAGCTAAAAAGCAGGGGAGCAGGGAGCAGGGAGCAAGGGGGAAGCAATTTTTTCATCCTATTCCCCACTCCCCATTTTTCCAGGGATGACGATATAGCCGGTAGTGCGATCGCCTAGCACTAAGTTACGTTGTTCACCCCAATACCACCAGTGAGCTGCTACATACGCACAAATTAAGCTATCTAGTTTGTCTTCGTATGCTTTGAGTGCTGCGCCTGTGCTGGGGATTTCGGAAAACGAACCACAGAGGCGCAGAGTACACAGAGAGGGAGTCAGGGTGGGGAGAATATCGAGAATATAATTTTGCAATTTAATTAATTCTAAGCGACGCTCATTGATGCGTCCTTTTTTATATTTCAGGATGCGTTCTAAGTTGAATAAATTAATTGTTGCTGGATGGGGAAAGACTTCTATTTGATATCTGCCAGGTTTTTGGGGATCAATTGTGGGTGCAT
Organism: Nodularia sp. LEGE 04288; assembly: GCF_963896525.1. Lineage (NCBI taxonomy): Bacteria > Bacillati > Cyanobacteriota > Cyanophyceae > Nostocales > Nodulariaceae > Nodularia > Nodularia sp. LEGE 04288. The sequence goes on along the minus strand of NZ_CAWQOY010000094.1, from coordinate 213,929 downwards.
GGGCAAATCCACGCGATTCTAGTTCTAAACCGAAGTTTACGGTGCGTTCTGCAAAGGGTAAATTTTGATTAGCTGGATAGCAGCCAGCGTGATATTTGCCAAAGTATTTGTGAGTCAGTTTATCGGGAAGGCGACTCCCGATAGCGTTGGGGATCAAGGTGGGCGCATCTACACCAATTATGGCTGGTTCGTTTGGTTCTACAGTGTGATCAATCCAGGTGAGGATGTCTGCAATCAATTCTAGACGGTCTAAATCTAGTATTTGCAGTTGTCCTTCTATGAATTCCAAGCAACATAAACCGCTTGGTTGCGATTTCCAGCCTAAATCAATGCCGATAAATTTCATTACTTTTATATGTAAAAAAAATGATTTAAAATAATTATTAATATATCGATTTTTCAATTTAAAATAATTATACTATATTTATATACATTTAATGCGGGTTATTAGCAAAAGAATACTTAGAGAATTTTGGGAAAAACATTCGCAAGCCAAATCAGGACTTATACTATGGTATCAGCGCATATCTGATTCTGAATTGGAAACTTTTATTGATGTCAGAAATCTTTTTTCGTCAGCAGATTTAGTTGGCAACTTCACTCTGTTTAATATTAAAGGTAATAATTATCGACTCATAACCTATATAGATTACGAGTATCAACTTTTATTTGTACGTGCTGTACTCACCCACGCTGAATACGATCAGGAGAATTGGAAAAATGACGAGTGGTTTAAAAACTCCTAGTAGCTACTATATAGAGCTAATCACCACATTTCCACCACGTCCAATTACTAATGATGATGAGTTAATTGCTACCCAATCTCGAATTAATTGTATTTTGGATCAAGGAAATATTACACAAGATGATAGAGACTATTTAAAAGTTCTTGGTACTCTGGTTTATGACTATGAACAAAGCCATGAATTAATCCCGAATCTTCTGGGTGTTGAACTTCTTCAAGCGTTACTGGAGGAATCTAATCTACAACCTCAAGATTTAGTTGACTTTTTAGAAAGTGAGTCAACAGTTCTAGATATTTTAAATGGCAAACGCCAATTAACGGCAATGGAAATTCAAAATTTGGCAACTTTTTTCCAGATTTCACCTACTTATTTAGAAATATCTCCGAGAAAGTGTCAAAATTGAATGAGTTTTGTAACCGCCACTTGACAGAGAGCGGATTTGAGATAAATTAAGTTGAAATTTATGGGCAAGCAGCGTATTCTTTCTGGAGTTCAACCAACGGGTAATTACCATCTAGGTAACTACTTAGGAGCCATTCGCAACTGGGTAGAAGGTCAGAGCGAATACGATAATTACCTTTTTGTGGCTGATTTGCACGCGATTACAGTACCACACGACCCCAAACTGTTAGCGTCTGATACCTATACCCTGGTGGCGCTTTATCTCGCTTGTGGTCTGGATTTAAATCACTCTACTATTTTTGTGCAATCTCACGTCTCTGCCCACAGTGAACTTACTTGGTTGTTTAATTGCATTACACCTTTAAACTGGTTGCAAGACATGATTCAGTTTAAGGAAAAGGCGATTAAGCAGGGTGAAAATGTGAATGTCGGCTTGTTGGACTATCCTGTGCTGATGGCTGCTGATATTTTGCTGTATCAAGCAGATAAAGTGCCAGTTGGTGAAGACCAAAAGCAACACTTGGAATTGACAAGAGATATTGTTAACAGATTTAATCATCAATTTGCTAAACCTGACCAGCCTGTAATCAAGTTACCAGAGCCTTTAATTCGTAAGGAAGGGGCTAGGGTGATGAGTTTGGCGGATGGTACGCGCAAAATGTCGAAGTCTGATCCTTCGGATTTAAGCCGAATTAATTTACTAGACCCACCAGAGCAGATTCAATATAAGATTAAGCGTTGTAAAACTGATCAGGTTCGGGGTTTGACTTTCGATGATTCAGAGCGTCCAGAGTGTAACAACTTGTTAAGTCTGTATATGCTGCTGTCTGGGAAGAAGAAGGAAGAGGTCGCAGCAGAATGTCAAGATATGGGTTGGGGTCAATTTAAGCCATTATTGACAGAAACGACAATTAATGCTCTAAAACCAATACAAGAAAAATATCAGACGGTAATGGCAGATAAAGCTTATCTAGACTCGGTTTTGCGTGATGGGAGGCAGAAAGCTGAGGCGATCGCTAATCAAACTTTGGCACAGGTAAAAACTGCTTTGGGCTATACTCTACCTCTTTAAGGGTTTCGCTTTTAGGCATAATTCGTTATAGCCTTTAAGGAAACCGAAACATTAATGTTATGCAGGATACCCAAAATCCCACAGTTTTAAATTCCTTTCGTCGCGCCGCGCAAGCAGGCGAATTTTTAGTTACCGCCGAGGTAGCACCTCCAAAAGGGGTAGATGTCACACACATGATTTCAATGGCGGCGACCCTTAAGGGGAGGGTTCATGCTGTCAATATTACCGATGGTAGCCGCGCCGTATTGCGGATGTCTTCTTTGGTAGCCTCAGTGATTTTGTTACAAAATGGCATTGAGCCGATTTGTCAGGTGGCTTGCCGCGATCGCAATAGAATTGGTTTACAAGCTGATTTAATGGGCGCTCATGCTTTGGGTATCCGCAACATTTTAGCTTTGACTGGTGACCCGGTGAAAGTTGGCGATCACCCCCATGCTAAAGCCGTGTTTGATTTAGAATCTGTGCGACTGCTGCAACTAATCCGGAAGCTGAATCAGGGCGTTGATGATCATGAAAAGCCTTTGACCGATGGGGCGACTGATTTATTTGCTGGTGCGGCTGTAGATCCACAGTCTGCCAGTTGGTCAGGTTTACAAAAGCGATTTGAACGGAAAATTGAAGCCGGAGCGCAATTTTTCCAAAGCCAGATGATTACAGATTTTGAACGGCTAGAAAAATTTATGGACACAGTAGCCGTTAATTATGAAAAACCAATTTTGGCAGGAATTTTTCTGTTGAAATCGGCAAAAAATGCCCAATTTATTAATCGGTGTGTTCCAGGTGTAAATATTCCCCAACACATTATTGATCGGTTGGCAAAAGCAAAAGATCCGCTTGAGGAAGGAATGCAAATTGCGGCGGAACAAGTTCAAATTGCGCGACAATTATGTCAAGGTATCCACATGATGGCTGTGAAACGGGAAGATTTAATTGCGCCAATTTTAGATTTAGCGGGAGTTACAGCACTGACAAATGCTAATTAAATAACCTGTATCAAACTCACCCCTCTCCTTATCAACTACCGTGTACACACAAGTGATCGAATCGCCCCCTAACCCCCAATTATGGGGGAACAAGAATTTTCAAAGTCCCCCAAACTTGGGGGATTTAGGGGGCAAAACAGGCTCAAACGCAGACAGCCAGGAGTTGTGTGTACACCGTAGCTCCTTATCAAGGAGAGGGGCTGGGGTTCTTTTCCGCACTGTTTCACCCGGTTGTGGCTTTTCCAACTCATCCGGGTAGTACAATCGCCCATTCTTTTTCAGGATAAAAAATTAAAATAAATTAAGCAGCAAGGAAAACAATACAGTTTATGTCCACTGAAATTCAGACGGAACTACATCAAGCAGTGGAACTGCGACGCAATTTTGCGATTATTTCTCACCCTGACGCGGGTAAAACTACGCTCACAGAAAAACTACTGCTATACGGGGGTGCTATTCACGAAGCTGGGGCTGTTAAAGCCCGGAGGGCGCAGCGTAAGGCGACTTCAGACTGGATGGCTATGGAACAACAACGGGGAATTTCTATTACCTCGACGGTATTACAGTTTGCCTACCAAAATTGTCAAATTAATTTACTCGATACACCCGGACACCAAGATTTTAGTGAAGATACTTATCGTACTCTAGCAGCCGCAGATAATGCGGTGATGCTGATTGACGTGGCTAAAGGTTTGGAACCCCAAACGCGGAAATTATTTGAAGTCTGTAAGTTAAAAGGTCTGCCCATCTTTACATTTGTCAATAAGCTCGACCGTCCGGGAAGGGAAGCACTGGAACTGTTAGATGAAATTGAGCAGGAATTAGGTTTACAAACCTATGCAGTCAACTGGCCGATTGGTATGGGCGATCGCTTTAAAGGTGTGTTTGACCGCCACGAGCAAAAAATTCACTTATTTGAACGCAGCGCCCACGGTAGCCGGGAAGCCCGCGAAACGACTGTAGATTTAGGTGATGCCAAAATTGCGGAACTGCTAGAAGATGACGTTTACCAGCAACTGAAAAATGATTTAGAACTTTTAGAAGGAGTCGGCCCAGAACTGGATTTGGACTTGGTACATCAAGGCAAAATGACTCCAGTGTTTTTTGGCAGCGCCATGACGAACTTTGGGGTAGAGTTATTCCTAAATTATTTTCTCAAGTATGCCCTCAAGCCTGGCGCGCATAACAGCAGCGTGGGTGAGATTCCCCCCACTTATCCCGACTTTACTGGGTTTGTTTTCAAACTCCAAGCCAATATGGACCCGAAACACCGCGACCGCGTGGCATTTATCCGGGTTTGCACAGGAAAGTTTGAAAAAGATATGACAGTGAATCATGCACGGACTGGCAAAGTCGTCCGCCTGTCTCGCCCGCAAAAACTTTTTGCTCAGGAGAGGGAATCCATTGATGTAGCTTATCCTGGCGATGTGATCGGTTTGAACAATCCGGGTGTTTTTGCGATTGGTGATACCATCTACACAGGGCAGAAGCTGGAATATGAAGGAATTCCCTATTTTTCGCCAGAACTGTTTGCTAGCCTCAGAAATCCCAACCCCTCGAAGTTTAAGCAATTTCAAAAAGGGATTTCGGAATTGCGCGAAGAAGGTGCAGTGCAAATTATGTATTCAGCTGATGAAGCCAAACGTGACCCGATTATGGCCGCGGTGGGTCAGCTGCAATTTGAAGTGGTGCAGTTTCGCTTGCAAAACGAGTATGGTGTAGAAACCATATTAGAGTTACTGCCCTACAGCGTCGCCCGATGGGTTGAAGGTGGTTGGGAAGCTTTGAATCAAGTGGGACGTATTTTCAACACCACTACTGTCAAAGATAATATGGGACGGCCAGTTTTGCTCTTCCGTAATGAATGGAATTGCCAACAGTTACAGGGAGATCATCCAGAGTTGAAATTAAGCGCGATCGCCCCGGTGTATTCTGCTCAACAAGCAGTGGAGGAATAATTCACTCTTATTTGATGGGACTAACCGGGTGCAATTGATGTCCACGGCATTCAAGATTCGCGCTCTTTGTACCACCGTGGATCAGTTAGTAGACATTGGAGTGCCAAAATTTCTATGCATTCAGATGGCGAACTGTTTTTGGAGGCCGGTTTAGTTGCCCTCAAACAAGGAAATTACCAAACGGCGATCGCTAAACTCACACCTGTGGCTAGTAGTAAAGAAAATACTACCGCTACCTTACAGGCACGGGTTGGTTTAGTCATGGCTTACGCACGCACTGGGCAAATCCGCAAGGCCACCGCCCTGTGTCAACTTCTCACTGAAAGCCAGAATACACAAGTGAAAGAATGGGCTGAACTGGCTCTGACTCACTTGACAAAACGCAAAAAAAGTAGTAATAATTCCCCGAATCCGGCAACTGGATTTGTGGCTTTTAATTCTCAAACCGCTACTGCCTCAACACATAAACTACATAATACAGCAGCAGAAACTACCAGCGATGACAATTCATCTGGTGTGAAATCAGGGAGCTTGGGGAATCCGATGATCCCTTCAGTTGGGTATCGCAACACAATAATCGCAGAAGTACCTGTTAACACAGGTAGTTTTTTCGGCTCCACCAGTCAGACACAAACGCCATCATCGAGTATTTATTGGCGACAAGCAAAACGCGCCAAGGTATGGCAGCCCCTGCGTAAACCCAACTTAATACCCTTAAGGTTGCTAGCTGTCGGCACATTTGTGGCTGTGTTTTGGGTACTGAGAGAAATTCTGAATTCGTTAACAGGATTTATTAACTTTGCTTTAGTCAAACTACCTTATCTGAAGCCATTACAGTTTCTTTACCGCAACCCCACCCCATTTTTATTGATAGTTTTATTCATTATAATCGGACTATCTCCCTGGTTGCTAGATTGGCTCTTAGCAGACTTTTATGGACAGCGAGAATTGTCCAAAGATGTATTACATAGCCACAGTCGCGAAACAGCTAGGGTACTACAACGTTACTGCCAACAACGTCGCTGGCAGTCACCCAAATTGCGAATTCTGCCCATAGCTGCACCAATGGCGCTGACATATGGGAATCTAGCCCGCAATGCCAGGATTGTAGTCAGTCAGGGACTATTAGAGCAACTGGCAGATGATGAAATTGCTACTATCTATGCAACACAGTTAGGACATATTGCCCACGGGGATTTTGTGGTCATGTCTCTGGTGTTGCTGCTGACACTACCCATTCATCGGCTATATCAGCAAATATCAACTTGGGGAAATAAGAAATCAGAAGGGATTTGGTATAAGCCCATAACCATTTTGGCTAGTGTGATTTATGCACTTTGGTGTTTGTTGACTGGGATTAGTTTATGGTTGTCGCGGTTGCGGCTTTACTATAGCGATCGCCTGGCGGCGGAAATTACCGGTAATCCCAATGCTTTGACGAGGGCTTTACTCAAAATTGCCATCGGCATTGCTGTTGATATTCAAAAATCGGAACAAACCAGTTGGCATTTGTCAAGTTTAAATTTATTCATCCCAGTCGGTTATCAGCAGAGCCTTGCTTTGGGTAGTCTTGCTGGTCAACTGCCCTTTGAATCTATCTTGATGTGGGATACTGTTTATCCCTATAGCCGCTGGTTAGCAATTAATAATAGCCATCCCTTAATCGGCGATCGCATCCAACGTTTGAGTCAAATTGCCCGCCATTGGCATATAGACCCTGAACTACATCTAACTAGTCCTGATCTGAGCGTAGCCGAAGCCCAATCATCTAATCAGGTGAAGCGTCACTCCTTCTTATTACAAATCGCACCTTTTTTGGGCGTTCCCCTGGGTGTTGTGTTTGCGGGTCTCATCTGGCTGACGTGGCAAACGGCTTTCACTTTCAGGTTGATCAATCTCAAGTGGATATACGAAAATTGGAATTTTGTTACCGGTTGCCTACTCATTGGCTTTAGCATTGGTACACTGTTCCGGATGAATTCGTTTTTTCCAGACATCAAAACTGCTACTGTGCAGAATGATCAAAGCCTGCCGAACCTATTAGCTCATCCATCGGCTATTCCTGTTGATAGCATTACTGTGCGGCTGACTGGTAAACTATTGGGTCGCCGAGGTACTGGCAATTGCTTAGGACAAGACTTAATCTTGCAATCTAGTACAGGGCTAGTAAAATTACACCATATTCCCTTGGGACAGTCAGTTAATCCCCAAGATTTAATTGGGCGGCAAATTATAGTTACAGGCTGGTTCCGCCGGGGAGCAACACCCTGGATTGATATTCAGACAGTGCAAAGTCAAAGTGGTAAAACCATTCATAGTCCTCATCCCATTTGGTCTATTGTTGTGGCAGTTGCCGCACAGGCTTGGGGTGCATACATCTTTCTCACAGGCTAGTGCCGCTACGCGGAAGTCAAAAGTCAAAATGACTAGTGGGAATGTAAATAAAAGTTGCAATTTTTCTGAATAAGCGTTACATTTATTTACATAATCCCTCAAGACTAAATTAACTCAGCAATATAGCTTAGTTATCGAAAATTGGCTAATTTGTGCAAATCTTCTCTCCTTTTTCACCTCCCCATACAGCAGTTAATTCACCAGCCAATGGCTGGTTTTTGTTTCTAATAAACTTTCTTCACAAAAAAAATGTATTTTATGCTACGATATATTAATGCTATAGTTGAAAATGTATGCTCTGAACTAGCTACGTAGATAATACCGTGGTAATGTAGGGAATGGTATTTAATTCTGCGGGCAAGGTTATCAAAGAAGATATTTACTTTAGCAAGCTTAGGCTTATAAATTTACGATTCTTAGAATTAAGGTGGTATTAGCTAAGCGTTGTATGCGCTTTTGTATTAAACAAGCTTGATCCCAACGAAAAACTGTATTGTATAGGTTGACAGTTTGGAGTAAAAAATTTGGTTTACGGCAGTCTTGGTCAATAGCATCTATTTAACAGCCAAAGCCAAGTGATTGTTTTCTTGCCTTGCCATGTTCGTTCAACTCTGGAGGTATAGTCCATGTCCGTTCGCCTATATATAGGCAATTTGCCAAAAGAAGAAATAGATCGTCAGGATCTACAAGCAGTTTTTGCCGAAGAAGGCGATGCTGTGACTACAAAACTGATAAAAGACCGGAAAACTGGTAAATGCCGTGGTTTCGGTTTTCTCACAGTCAACAATGACGAACAAGCTGATCAAATTATTGAAAAGTATAATGGTCAATTGTTCAAAGAAACTCCCATAAAGCTAGAGAAAGCATTACCCCGGACAAAAGGTGAGGAAGGTGATGAGCAACCTCCTAAACCCGTGACTAGTCCTACTACTAGTCATCCGGCTCCTAGCATCCAAAAAGAAGGCGCTCGTCGTGAGAAAAGCGCTAAGAAGTCGCGACGTGGCGGCGGTGGCGGTGTCCGGGAAACCAGCACAAGTGCTGACTCAGATACTATTCGTCCAGATCCACGTTGGGCTTCTGAATTAGAAAAGCTCAAGCAAATGCTAGCTGCACAAACTACTAATTGAGTCTGTGAGGATAGGAATTAAAACTGAAAAATTGCGGTTTTTAGGTTTTAATTCCCCATAAATCTCTGTTTTCTTAATTAATCAATGAAATGGTTAGTCAGCCATTGTTGTCAGTGCGATCGCTACTTTGGGGTAAAATGCAATTGCTTGCTAGGAGCAAAACTAAAATTTTGCTTAATTTTTGCCAAAAAGCGCGATCGCACTTTCACTAAACTAATTATTCTGATATCTTCAAGAGTCGAAACAGCTAGGGTAAGGCTTCATCACCAGCACTCAATAAGCTAACAATTACTTATTTTTGCTGAATTTTATTTGACTTAATTTGTGCTACGATTAATACAATAATCACGGTTTTAACTGTAATTGAAGTGTTTTCCGGTCAAGGCTTTCCCCACTTCTGGAACATTCTATAGTTTGAAAACAAATTATTTGTGTAAAAGAAATTTATCTTGGAAAGAATTTACTGGCGTTCTAGCTACTGTACTGATCACCACATTGGAGAGTAATTATGTCCAAGGAAAGAAAAAGCAATAAAGAAGTGAAAAAACCCAAAAAAGATGCTGACAAAAAAAAGGATAAAAAAGATCCAAATAGTTCTGGTGGATTAAATAAATAACTGTAACAACTGGGAATTTTAGCTTGGTTGCAATTTGATACTGCTTTAACTAGGAAATCTTAGCAGCAGCCATTAAGTTACCGAAAGCACTATTTAAGTATTGCTCGATGATGAAAACACTGCTATCTCTACTGTAAGTTGGAAAAATTTATGGGTGTAGGTAGCTTTTGTTATTGAAACTATAAAAGCCTAAGTAATACTACTAATATTTTATTTTCCACAAGCAGCTTCTCCCTATATAGCACTTCCTAGTCTAATAAAGTACAAAACTATCCGCGTTTATCTGCGGCCATCTGCGTTTAATTGTTACTGTTTGCACCTCACTTGAATGGGAATTGCGATCGCGATCGCTTGACGGATTAATTCATTTGATCTAGAAGAGTATCTCTGCACAGTCATGACTGATTAAATAGAGCTTCATCTATCACAGGTATTAGATATTAGTATAGTTACTTAATGTATAAGGAAATTAAATAAAATTACTGATCAAATAAGTATAGTTCGGGTCGTAGATATATAAAAAGGTCTGACATAATTAAATTAAAATAAAGGCTACTCAAAGTTTCTCAATAATTTAGCTCAGTTTGCCAGATGCAAACTGAAAAACGCTCGATACCTTCTGACAAACAGCAATACACAAACTATGAACGCTACCACAGAGAAACGTATCGCTTTGATTTCTGTTCATGGAGACCCGACCATTGAAATTGGTAAAGAAGAAGCTGGGGGACAAAATGTTTATGTGCGTCATGTGGGTGAAGCACTAGCACAGCTAGGATGGCAAGTGGATATGTTTACCCGCAAAGTGAGTGTAGAGCAAGATTCAATTGTTGAACTGAGGCAAAATTGTCGCACTATTCGTCTAGCAGCAGGGCCTGTAGAGTTTGTGCCACGAGATCATTTGTGGGAATATATGCCGGAATTTTTGGCTAATTTCCGCCAATTCCAAAATGATCATCAGATCACTTATCAGTTAGTTCATACAAACTATTGGCACTCTAGCTGGATAGGGATGCAATTAAAGAAAATCCAAGGTACTCAGCAGGTTCATACCTACCATTCTTTAGGCGCAGTTAAGTATAATACAATAGAAACAATTCCCTTGATTGCTAGTCAGCGATTAGCAGTGGAAAAAGAGGTATTGGAGACAGCAGAATGCATTGTCGCCACAAGTCCCCAGGAACAGGAACATATGCGATCGCTTGTTTCCACAGAAGGTAATATTGAGATCATTCCCTGCGGTACAGATATTCGCCGGTTTGGTTCGGTTGAGCGCCAAGCAGCTAGATTAGAATTGGGAATTACTCCAGAGATTAAACTTATATTGTATGTAGGACGCTTTGATCCACGTAAAGGAATAGAAACCCTGGTACGTGCTGTTAACGAATCTAAATTCCGTGGCGATAAAAACCTGAAGTTAATTATTGGTGGTGGTAGTACTCCAGGTAATAGTGATGGTATTGAGCGCGATCGCATCCAGAATATCATCAACGAATTGGGTATGAATGAATTTACCATTCTCCCCGGTCGTCTCAGCCAGGAAATACTGCCCACTTATTACGCTGCGGCTGATGTTTGCGTCGTTCCGAGTCACTATGAACCCTTTGGACTCGTAGCCATTGAAGCCATGGCCAGTGGAACACCTGTAGTAGCAAGTGATGTTGGTGGACTTCAGTTGACTGTGGTTCCCGAAGTCACAGGTTTGTTGGCTCCACCACAAGATGTCGCCGCCTTTGCAGCTGCTATCGACCGCATTTTGTTAAATTCAGAATGGCGGGAAGAATTAGGTAAGGCTGGCAGAAAACGCGTAGAAGATAAGTTTAGTTGGGATGGCGTAGCCACTCAGCTAGGTGAACTTTACACCCAAATTTTGCAGCGAACGCTGAAAGAACCAGCATTAGCCAAACAATTTTAGATTTTGGATTTTGGATAGCGCAGCGTTAGCGAGTCCGCGTTCGCGCAGCGTCTCGTAGAGAGCGTCTTTTGGATTGAGTCCACAGATAAATCAGAGGGCTTGTACTATTAAAGAACTATTGGTCAGTAATACGTAACATTAACTCTTGTGCAACCAGTTGACTATACTACTCTCACAGCTTCTTGTAGCGAACTCCGCGCTCACTGGCTGCCATCTCGATTAGAACAAGTTTATCAGCGCGATCGCTATACTATTGCGATCGCATTACGCACCCTCAAACAAAGGGACTGGCTAGAAATTTCTTGGCATCCCCAAGGGGCGCGTATTTGTATTGGCGAACCACCACCACGATTACCAGATACCTTCACCTTCAGCCAACAACTAGTACACCAATTGGGTGGTTTGGCTTTGGTGGACATTCAAGCGATCGCACCTTGGGAGCGTGTTGTGGATTTGCAATTTGCTCGTCGTCCTGGAGAAGAGGCATTATACCATATATATGTGGAAGTGATGGGCAAATATAGCAACGCCATCCTCACCGATGCCAGCAAGATGATTATCACAGCCGCCCATCAAGTTGGTCAGCATCAGTCTAGCGTCCGTCCCATCCAAACCGGACAGTCTTATGAAACCCCACCAAAACTAACTGGCCCTGTTCCCAGTTTGAGTGAAACCCCAGAGCGCTGGCAAGAACGGGTAAGCTTAGTCCCAGGAGCAATCAAGCGTCAGTTATTAAAAAGTTATAGCGGCTTGAGTTCGGCACTTGTAGAGTCTATGGTAATTGCAGCAGATTTAGCCCCAGAAACTACCACAGATCAGCTCAAAGCTGAAGACTGGGAAAAACTATTTACAAGATGGCAAGAATGGCTCCAAGCTTTGGAGTTAAGTAAATTTCAACCAGCTTGGACAGCAAATGGTTATACCGTCATGGGTTGGGGCGCAGTAGCACCAGAAAAAGACATCCAAACCTTAGTTAACAGGTATTACACTGACGAATCAAATCAGCAGGTGTTTGCTCAGTTACGGCATCAATTGAACCAGAAATTACATAATGTTTTAGTAAAATTACGTAATAAAGCGCAAACCTTTTCGGAACGCTTGCAGCAATCAGATCAAGCTGATGAATACCGGGCTAAAGCTGATTTGTTGATGTCTAACCTGCAAAAATGGCAACCAGGGATGAAGGAAATTATCCTACCTGATTTTGAGACAGATCAGCCAATTGCGATCGCGCTCCAACCAGATAAAAACGCTGTCCAAAATGCTCAACGCCTCTATAAACAGCACCAAAAACTCAAACGCGCTCGTGCTGCTGTGGAACCGTTACTTTTGGATGTAAAATCAGAAATTAGCTATTTAGAACAGGTAGAAGCTGCGATCGCTCAGATAGAAAACTACCAAACAGCAGCAGATTTACAAGCTCTAGAAGAAATCCGCGACGAGTTAATTGGACAAAAATATTTAGAAGATCCAGGATACCGCAGCCGCAGTGCCAACGAAACAGCCGCCACAAACTTTCATCGTTACCGTACCCCTAACAACTTTGAAGTCTTAATCGGTCGGAATAATCGCCAAAATGATCACTTGAGCTTTCGTGTAGCGGGAGATTATGATTTGTGGTTCCATGCTCAAGAAATTCCTGGAAGTCATCTGTTACTGCGTTTAGAACCTGGTACAGTTCCAGAAGCCGCAGATTTACAATTTGTGGCTAATCTCGCCGCCTACTACAGTCGCGCGCGTCAGAGTGAACAAGTACCAGTCGTTTATACTCAGCCCAAGCACGTTTACAAACCTAAAGGAGCCAAGCCAGGTATTGCTATTTACAAGCAAGAGCGTATCCTCTGGGGACAGCCGCAATTAGTCATTGGTCATTAGTCATTCGGCTCTACCAAAAAACTGGGGTTAGAGCCTTGCCACTTCGACAGGCTCAGTGCATAGCCTTTGTTTCAATGTGGGAGCGAAATCACGGGTTCCCAAGATTCAAAAAATCTGGGCGAATGCGGTCTTTTTCTTTCCCGCAATTAGGGACAAATCCATTAAATAATGGGTGCGTGAGATTGCCTGTTATTGGTGCGGTCAAAGTCCGTCAATCACGCTCAATTCCAGATGGGGGAGTAATCAAGCAAGCCCGTGTAGTTAAACGTGTTTCTGGGTGGTATGTCATGCTAACCGTTCAATGGGATGTAACTGTACCATCACCCATGCCACACGGGGAAGCAGTAGGAATTGATGTTGGGCTAACCAGTTTTGTTGCCACTTCTAACGGGCTTTTAGTCAAACGTCCGAGGTTTTTTGTGGATGCCGAACGCAAGCTTAAATTGCTGCAACAACGCGTCTCTAGAAAACGTTTAGGCTCGAATAATTGGAAAAAAGCACAGAAGAAAGTTGCTTCATTGCATGAGTACGTTGCTAATTGTCGTAAAGACTGGCATAGAAAGTTGTCTCACCAAATCTGTAATGATGCAGGGATGGTGTTTGTTGAGGATTTAAATTTAGTTGGTTTGTCCCGTGGAATGTTGGGTAAACATTGCCTGGATGCGGGTTTCGGGCAATTCTTTAACATTCTCGAACAAACTTGTTTTAAACGTGATGCCTATTTTCAAAAAGTAGATGCACGGAAAACAAGCCAAATCTGTCCCAACTGTGGAATTGAGACAGGAAAGAAAGAACTTTCTGAACGTACTCATGTTTGTTCAAATTGCGGCTATACGACTGATAGGGATGTGGCGGCCGCTCAAGTAGTTCTAGTTAGAGGACTTGCAGCCGTAGGGCATACGGTCAAGATGCTTGCAGAGGGTAAATTCATTGGAATCCCCGTGAAGCAAGAATCTTCGCACTTATAGGGCGGAGAGTGTCAACTCACGGTAGTTTAAATTTATTCTCAAAGATAGAGGCTAGTTTTCTTCGGGCATATCTTTTTTTTATTTATTTTTATAAAAAAACTGTGTGAACTGTTACAATATTGTTAAGAAAATTTGCCCGTTGGTTTTGGGAACGCGCAATTTAATTTTCACCTCTAATGAGAAGACAACGCGCATATTCGAGGCCAGCTGTGCAATGCTGGTCTTTTTTGTTTCTTGTAAAAAAGAGAAGACGCAAAAAATGATTTTTTACGTCTCCTGGGGAAATTTTGTGATATCTAGAAACTAAATCTAGTTCTGAGCGCACCAATCACAACATCATCGTTGTCATTGTTATGATCCGGGGATGTCAACCAGATGACACCAGGGGTAATGGTAATGTTGTCAGTCAGCTGATACTGGTAGAAAGCCTCAAGGTGATAGGAGGTATCTCTATCTCTATCCACACCGGGGATGTTGGAACTGGTGACTCTAGGTTCTACACCAGCGATAATCCCAGCTAGATTACCTCTTTTACCCAAGTCAGGAAAGCCCAGGGTAACGGCATAATTCCAAATTTCAGCTTCTCCGCGATCGCCTGTCAAGGCGCGGCTGTTGGTGTATCCTGCCCAACCTCCTAAGACCAGTTTTTCACTGATACCGATGGATGCTTGAACACCGTAGGAATCGCTGGAGAAGGCTGCATCGTTTTGTAATACATTTTGGAATGTGGCGGCATTGCTACCCGTAAGTAGTGGCTGTTTGTAGGAGTTGATATAAGTTAAACCGAGCGCAATGCGATCGCTTGGTCTGAGTGTCAGCTGTGCCAATGCACCGTAAGCACCATCAAACAAACCATTCTTAGGTGAGGGGTTATTAGCTGTACCACTTAAATACCCTAAACTGAGTGATAGGCTATCACCGAACTGTTGGGTTACTCCCAAACCCGCACCACCTATCTGGTTATAAATTGGGTTGCGCGTACCAAAGGTAGACAAAGCCCCACTACTACCATCACCGTCAAATAGATTAACTGTACTAGTGATGTCATCTGCTGCACCGGCATTGGCGATCGCGATGACCTGTGTTTTTTCACCCAGGGGAAATTTGTAAAACAATGCATCTATCGCCGCATTGGTAGTACCATCCGCACCAGCAAAAAATAAGTTCCCCTCTGGTGTCCCAATGTTAGGTCCTAAAATATTATTAGCTTGGATTCTCGTAAACAGGGTATCTCTCCCCGTAAAACTGGTGACAAATTGAATCCGTGTGCGCGCTCCCAGAGTTGTATTATTGTCTGTGATTTCTTGGTTATTAACTCTGTCACCGCCCAAAACATCACTCATAACTGCGACGACTTCCCCTTGCAGTTTGGTGGTAGTGGAAAACTGATTCGCTTCCAATTCCGATGTGCGTGCTTCTAGTGAATCCACGCGACCCCGTAATGTTGCCAATTCTGCGGAAAATTCCTCTTGCAGTCTTTGTAACGTGCCTAAATCTTGTTGTGTCACTGCATCGCTAGTAGCAGTAGCAATGAGTTCATTAACCCGATCTAGACAAGCATTCAAACCAGCCGCGAATTCATATCGAGTCAACGCCCGATTACCCCGATAAGTGCTATTGGGATAACCTGCTATACAACCGTAACGTTCTACCAAAGATTGCAACGCTTGAAAAGCCCAATCAGTAGGTTGCACATCCGATAACTGAGAAACGGAGGTAATTTGCGCCATTACCTGATCTTCTGTGAGGTTCTCAGTTTTTATTTCAGAATTATTTATTACCGATGTCGTGGGTATTTCTCCTGCATAGACGGTAGCACCAAAAAATAGCATAGTACCGCCAAATAATGGACTAACCAGTAGGTATTTCCAGAATTCTCGCATTTTCTTCCTCACACTCATTGATGGTTGATTGCACTCACACCAGGCGTTTTCGCGAATACCTTCGCTAAAAAAGTATATTCAGAATATTAACAGGAGTTTAAGAATTTGCCTAACATTACTAGTCAAATTCTGATTTTTCTTACTTTCTGGAGAAATGTTAAAAGGTAGTATCTTCTGAAACAAACATTAATTTCGTTCTTTTTTATACAAAATATATTTTACCATATTGTGTGAGAATGAGACTTATTCTATAATATAAAACGAATTCATTCTCAAGAGAAAATTTGACAAAAGTCAAGCAATTATTACTGTAGAGGGGAAAAAGCGTGATTTGGAATCGTTTAAGACCTAGAACAGGCAAACAAACCAGAGGTATCCTGCCTTTAATGGCTTTCCTCACGTTGTCAGTCGCTGTTGGCTGTAACCAATCAAACACAGATATCGGAGAAACTTCAGAACAAACACCCCCAGCACAGGAAGCAGCAGCGACTCCAGGCGCGACCGAAAAAATTAAAGTTGTCGCCACATTTTTGCCCACCTATTTGTTTACCAAGGCTGTGGCTGGAGACGCAGCAGATGTATCAATTCTTGTGCCACCGACTACGGAAGTGCATGATTACCAATCAACACCGGATAATGTTAAAGCGATTTCTACAGCCAGTATCTTAGTAAAAAATGGTTTGGGATTAGAGGAATTTCTCGACAACACTGTAAAAAATGCCGAAAATCCTAAATTGGTTGAAATTGATGCGAGTAAAGGTATTAAAATCTTGGATAAAATTTCGCTAGTTGATGAAACAGTCACAGAAGACGGACATGATCATGATCAAGGAAATCCTCACGTTTGGTTAGATCCAGTTTTAGTAAAACAGCAGGTAACAAATATTCGAGATGGATTAAGTGCTGCTGATCCTGCTAATAAAGCTACTTATGAAGCCAATACTGCCGCTTATATTCAAGAATTAAACAATTTAAATCAAGAATTTCAGCAAACTTTGCAAAAAACTCCTAACTGCACCTTTATCACCTTTCATGATGCCTTTCCATATTTAGCTCAACGCTATAATGTCAAACAAGTTGCTGTGGTGCAACTTCCTGAAGACCAACTTTCCCCAGCAGATGTGCAGAAAGCTGTCAAAGCTGTGAAAAATTATAACGCTAAAGCTTTATTTAGCGAACCAGGGGTAGATAATAAATTATTAACCAGTCTTGCCCAAGATTTGAATGTAACTGTGCGTAACTTGGATTCTATAGAAACTACTGCCGGCGATACAAATCCGCAGTATTATTTCCAAGCCATGAAAACTAACTTGCAAACCCTGGAGGCTGGGTGTAAATAATTGGATCTCCAAGATAGCGATACCTGATGATCGTTTGTCTTGATGTCATGAGCAATTAATAATTACCCATAATCCAGGACTAATGACATCTCCCATTTTAAAAGTCGAAGGATTAAATGTATATCAAGGCAGTTATTTAGCTGTACGAGATGTAGCCTTTGAATTGCTACCAGGAACAGATACAGCTATCGTTGGCCCCAATGGTGCGGGGAAAAGTACTTTGGTGAAAGCGATTTTAGATTTACTTCCCCATAGTGCTGGCAAAATTGAAATCTTTGGTCGTCCAATTAGCAAGTTGGGAAATTTGCGTCATCGATTGGGTTATATGCCACAAAATTTCATCTTTGACCGCAGTTTTCCGATTTCTGTCAGCGAATTAGTCGGACTGGGATGGGCGAATGAAAGTAAACAGCAGAATTCATTTTTTTCCCAACTGTGGAAAAAAGATAGGAGAAAATCAGTAGCCATAGCAGAGGCTTTGCGGCGAACTGATGCTTATCATCTCAAGCACCAAGCGATTGGAACTCTTAGCGGTGGTCAACTGAAGCGGGTATTGCTGGCTTATTGTTTAGTCATTCCTCGCCAACTCTTGGTTTTAGATGAAGCTTTTGCTGGCGTTGATATCCAAGGTACAACAGATTTTTACGCTTTGTTAAATGAATTAAAGCGCGAAGAAGGTTGGACAGTGTTGCAGGTTTCCCATGATATTGACATGGTTAGCCGTCATTGCGATCGCGTTCTTTGTCTCAATCAAACTGTTGTTTGCACTGGTCAACCCGAAATTGCCCTTTCACCGCAAAATCTGTTAGCAACCTATGGCCTGGGATTCAGTCCTTACAAGCATAACCATTAACATTTTCAATCATAGCGTTGCTCACAATTTTGGATAACTGACCTTTTTTGAATTCAAAATTCAAAATTCAAAATGCAAAATGAAGAAGAAATAAAGTTTTTGGCGTTGCTGAACTAAAGTATGAAATGCCAAAATCACCTTGATTTTTCTTCCTACCTTTGCGCCTTTGCGCCTTTGCGTGAGACTAATTCATATTTGAAATCAGCAACGCCAAGTTTTTTATTCAGCAGGTTCATCCAAATGTTCAGCAACAGCCTGATAAAGATGAAAAATATGATTATCGTGGAGATGATAGAACACATTACGTCCTTGCTTGCGATAGCCAACCAATCGCATAACTCGCAAATTTCGCAGTTGATGGGAAACAGCAGATTCACTCATTTTTAGTAATGCGGCCAAATCACTTACACACAGTTCTTTATTAGCCAAAAAAGAAAGGATTCGCAGGCGATTGGGATCTCCTAAAAAGCTAAAAAATTCTGCCATCCGTTGAGCTTTTTCAGTACTAAGAACTTGTCCTGCTAAATGTTGCACAATATGAATATCTATAGTAATCTATCTTAAATTATACTCAAGATTATACAGTTTTAAATTCCCATCTAATTATAACAATTGTATTTGATTGACATTCTGATAATTTTGCCTGTGAGCAGTCTAATAAGGCTCAAAATAATATATAGATCGTACTTATGTATTTATGCTCTGTTTGCCAGATCAACTTGCTAGCGAATCGCCATGAATTTTGACTTTGTAAATTTGTTACAATTTCCCTTCATGCAGCGTGCGATCGCCGGCGCTGTGTTAATGGGAATCCTGGGGGGATTACTAGGTACTTTTGCTACATTGCGCCAACTATCCTTTTTCAGCCATGCTGTGGGTCATGCAGCATTAATCGGCGTAGTCTTAGGTGTATTGCTACAGTTAAACCCAACTTGGATGCTGTTGCCTTTTACCTTAGTCTTTGGGGTAGTTGTCCTCTACTTGATCGACAAAACCGATTTAGCGAGCGATAGCGTTCTGAGTATAGTGCTATCAGGAGCATTAGGTATTGGCGTAATCCTGACTAGCTTCGTTCCGGGTTATCGTGGCAATTTAATGAGAGTATTGTTCGGTGATATTCTGGCGATCGACAATACAGATTTAATTTTGACATTAATTTTGCTGATCGCCAGTAGCATATTTTTATTTTCCACCCTGCAACAGCAAATTTTATTGACCATTAACCCCGATGTCGCCCAAGTACAAGGTGTTCCAGTTCAACTATATCGCTATGGCTTTGTCATTTTACTTTCCCTGGCTGTTGCCGTAGCGATTACAGCCGTCGGTGTTTTGCTAGTCAATGCCTTTTTGGTAATTCCCGCTTCCACCGCCAAGCTGATGAGTCATCATTTCAACCGCTTTCTGGTCTTATCAATCATCGTCGGTTCGACCACAAGCCTGACTGGTATTATGGTTTCGGGTATTTTTAACCTGCCATCAGGCCCTAGTATTGTGCTGGTGCAGTTTTTGTTCTTTGTCGCTGTTTTCTTGGCGGTGAAGTTGAAGTTCAAAGCAGCTTAAACTTTTTTTGTTCAACCTATTGCCAAGCAATTATTGTTGTGCTACATTTATTAATCGTGGGTCAAATAAATACACAGCGCCGGGATAGCTCAGTTGGTAGAGCAGAGGACTGAAAATCCTCGTGTCACCGGTTCAAGTCCGGTTCCTGGCATATAATTAAATAGACAAAAACCTTGATTTTTCATGGTATCCAAATGACTCCTACTGGAATTTATTAATTTTCTAGTAGGAGTTTTTGCATTTTTGGTTCAGTCGGTGTTGAATTGGCATTTCTTTTTTATTTTACCCTTTCTCCCAAGATCCCAAATGGGTTCTATACATACTCAACTGTTGCCAAGATGCCCAGACTCATAGAGAATCATTAGATACAAATTGATCCTCTCATTGTCCAAAGCTACTAGAGGCAACTGCTACAAACTGCCATGTTCAAACTGATAGATGTCTTCTGGGCTTATATTCTCATCGCTATATTAATCCTCGTGGGGCGGTTAATCAGACAGCGCCTGGGAATATTGCGATCGCTCTACATACCCAGTTCCATAGTTGCTGGTATTATTGCCTTACTTCTGGGTAAAAGTGCTTTGGGTGCAATTGTCCAAGCAATAAATCCCAAATCTCCCCTTGTTCAAGGCATATTTACCGAAAATGTCCAGGCGGTTTGGTCGCAGTCTCCTGGTATCTTTATTAATATTGTTTTTGCTACCCTGTTTCTGGGTCAATATGTTCCTACTTTGCAGCAATTTTGGACTAAAGCTGCCCCACAAGTGGCTTTTGGTCAAGCGATCGCCTGGGGTCAATACGTAGTAGGATTAATACTAGCAATCACCATATTGACACCAGTTTTTGGTTTACCGCCCATAGTCGCTTGTTTAATTGAAGTCGCCTTTGAAGGGGGACACGGGACATCAGCCGGGATGGCGGCAACTTTTACAGAATTGGGTTTTACCGCCGGGCCTGATTTATCTTTAGCTTTAGCCACAGTAGGGCTGGTTTCTGGAGTGATTTCCGGGACAATTTTGATCCACTGGGGACGCAGAACTGGACGTATCAAAGTCAGCCGCGAACCTTTAGATAATCTGGAAAATACAGAGAACGAACTACCAGAAGAAGAACCAAGTGTCACAATTGCGAGAAAAAATTTATTCCGCGACTTACTAATTGATCCATTATCACTCAACTTCGGTTTTGTCGGATTAGCGATCACTTTCGGCTGGCTAATTTTAGAAGCTTTGCGCTTTATTGAATCAATCACCTGGGGTAGAGGTGGAGTGGAACTGATTTCTTACGTACCGCTATTCCCCATCGCCCTGATTGGGGGAATGATTGTGCAGTATATACTTATGCGTACCAGACGCACCTATTTAATTAGTCGTCCCCTGATGGAAAACATTGGTGGACTGGCGTTAGATATTACAATTGTCACCGCCCTAGCAAGTATTTCCCTCTCTGTACTGGGAGATAATCTTGCTCCTTTCCTGATTTTATCCATTGCTGGTATTGCTTGGAATGTCTGTGCCTTTATATTTTTAGGCCCCCATCTCCTACCTTTTTACTGGTTTGAACGTGGTATTGGTGATCTGGGACAATCGATGGGTGTGACTTCCACGGGATTATTGCTGTTGCGAATGGTAGACCCAGATAACCGTTCCGGTGCGTTTGAGAGTTTTGCTTATAAACAATTGCTGTTTGAACCTATTGTGGGTGGAGGCTTATTTACCGCCGCCGCACCGCTTTTAATTGCTAATTTTGGCTCCATACCAATTTTGCTATTAACATCATTTATCCTGGCATTTTGGCTGATATTCGGTTTCTATAACTGTAAGCAACTACGTAAGCAAAGCGATTGAAGTAGTGTCATAATTTTAGACAAATAACTGTCGTGTATTTAAAGATAATGATCCAACTTTCATTAGACTGTAAAATATCGCCTGCACCGAATGTATTAGCTCAAGACTTGGCAGGGGAGTCAGTTTTACTTAACCTGCAAACTGAGGAGTATTTTGGCTTGGATGATGTGGGAACTCGGATTTGGCAAACCTTGACAGATAAAGATTCTATCCAGTCTGCTATAGATGTATTGGTAACTGAGTATGGCGTAGAGTCAAAACAGTTACAGCAGGATGTAGAAAATCTCATTGAAGAATTATTAGCCAATGGACTGGTTGAAGTTAGCGGTACGTAAATTACGCAGTTTTTGGGGACTGGATAGAAATTCCCGCTGGCTGTTATTGCAAGCACTTCTGTTTTTCCCCCTAGTGACTCTATCCTTAAAATTTGGGGGATTAAAGCGCACGCAATCTGATTTAGTACGAATGTTACCACCTGGAAAAATAGTGCTTCCAGATAGCGAACTGACAAGTCAGCGCTTACGCGATCGCTCCTGTAAAATTATCAAGACAATTAGCATGGTGCAGTTAGCAGCCAGATATTGTCAACCTTGGGCAAAATGTCTGCAAAAGTCCCTAGTGCTGTGGGGTTTGTTGCGTCACCAAGGAATTAACAGCGAATTGCGGATTGGGGTAAAAAGGGACGCAGAGAGTTTTGAGGCTCATGCTTGGGTGGAGTATGAAGGTTTTGTCCTCAATGATACTCAAAATGTGCGCGATCGCTTTGCCATGTTTGATCGTCCCATTGAAGTTAATTTTCCCAGTAGAGAGAGTTGATGTCTGTCCAAACTGCACTACAATTTATCCAACAACTACGGATGGATGAAGGGCTAAAAAGCCGACTTTTAGCTCTCAACAACCACCCTGATTTAGCAAGTTTTGTCAAACTTGGCGCTGAATTCAATCTCACCTTCACAGTTGAAGAACTGAAAACAGCACACAAACACGATTGGGGGATGCGCTGGTTACTCCATAACTCTAGATTAGAAGACAACCGGCAATGATTTCAAACCACGTCCCATAAAAGAATCCTCCCATTCTAAAGATTCCGTTGCTAATGATAACCCAGGTAAACGGCTCACTATTATATTTACGGCAATTTCTGTTACTAATTTAGCTAAGTGTATCCCGATACAACTATGAATTCCTTGACCAAACGAAAGATAGGGATTAGGTTTGCGTCTAATATCAAATTGGTTGGGATTGGGGAAATGGGCGGGATCTCGATTGGCAGCCCCGATAATACAATGAACTATCTCTCCCTGACGAATTGTCTGATTTGATAGTTCGATATCAGATAGTGTTGTACGTGGAATACTATGAACTGAACTTTCATAGCGCAGCACTTCAGCAATAGTTGTTTCTATTAAGGATGGGTCAGCTTGTAGTAAATGTAACTGTTCGGGATGATTCAGTAATGTGAGTATACTGTTGCCAATTAAATTCTCAGTTGTGGAGTGACCGGCCGCAAATATTAAGATGCAATTTGCTAAGAGTTCTTCTGCACTCAATTGACCCTCAGCTTCTGCTTGAATTAGAGTGCTAATGAGGTTATCTTGCGGCTGCGAACAAGTACGGCTTTGAGCAATCCAACTTTTGAAGTATTCCGCTAAACCAGCGATCGCCAGCAAACCTTGCTCATTAGCAATCGGGGTCACGTCCAAATCCAAAGATAAAGATAGGCTCACAGACCACTGTTTAAATTGCGGATGCCATTGTTGTGGTGGAATCCCCAATATTTTACAGTTTAAGCCGAGGGTGAGCGGATAAGCTAAATCGTTAATAATATCCATTTTCCCCAAGTCTTGAACCCGATCAATCAGGTCGTCAACAGTTGTCTGAATGTGCGATCGCAATGCTTGAATATGCGATTGAGTGAAGGCACTACGCAACAAGGGACGAATTCTGGTGTGGGTGGGTGGATTTTGTCGCACCAACCACAACTTCATTAATCTTTGACTTTCCTGACGCAGACCGAGAAAGTTGTTTATGGGCGCTGGGGTTCCTGTCTCTAGGCTAACGATACTTTTCTGTGCATGACCAAAGATAGGATTTTTCAGAACCTCTGAAATATCAGCATAGCGCGTCAGCACCCAATCATTTCCCTCAGAACGATAGTAAATGGGGTGGTGCGTCCGCAGGTAATCATAGGTGGGATAGCGATTAGCCCGGAACTCTGGCGATCGCGGATTAAATGGTAAAGGTGGAGCTATACTTTCACTTTGACTTTGCATATTCATCTCTCAATCTGCTACAATATCTAAAACCCGCGCACCGGGAGTAATGTAGGGATAAAAATTCCTTATAGTTTGCTTTAAACCCGTTTCTAAATCTTCCGAATCGCGAAAATACCCAAAGTGGTACTGTAATTCCTCACCAAAATTCCTCACCAATAATCTGTTTCCATTCCTGAATAGATTCCCCAGAATAAAAACTATCTAAATCAAACTTGACCTCAGAATTTACATTCATATTTTGCTTGCTCCCGATAACCATTGATGTTGAAACCAAAGATATGCCTTAGCTACAAGAGGACTTTGTGATTGAGAAACAATTTTAATGTGGCTCAAGCGGCGTTCAAAGACAGTGAAGCGTTCCCTCTGTTGTAAAACAGAAGCAGCAATCAAATTATGCGGCCAAGGTGCTGGAGAATTAAGGGGATTGATTTGACCAGGCCAGTTTAACAATGCCTCTCGCTTTTGCACTTCGCACAATCCTCGTTCGACTAAATAATCAAGGAAAATAGCCCAGCGAGATTCTGAGTCAGGTTGATTGAGGAAAATACATTCTAAGCCAATCTGTGGGTAAATTTGATCACCTACATCCAGACAAACTGTGATCCGGTCAACTAAAGCAAACAATTCTTCCATCAATTCTGCCACTTTAACTGTGTCCCCCTGCCAACCAATCTGTTGCAAATAGGGAATCAGAAAATGGGGTTGTAAACGTTTGACATTGACTCGCAAAGCCGGTGAATTTCGGGATAACATCACGCCGATGTGACTGACAAATGCACCATCAGGACAAGCAGCAAAGCAGCGATAGAGATTATCTTCCCACCCAGACCATCCTAAATCACCGAGCAGTAAATTGAGAGATTGTGCCGCAATTCCATAGGTTTCAACTGATGGCGATACTTCTTGGGGCAAACCGAAGAAAATAGCCGGGAGAGGCAGAACAAATGATGATATCAAATCTGGTTGAATACTTACGAAACCTTGCTTAATCTCCCCTCCTCCCTGGCTGTGAGAGATTGGCAGTAGGTTTCCCAGATTTTGGTCGCCAAACCCTTGCGTTATCTCCCCTCCTCGCTGGCGGGGAGGGGTTGGGGGTGGGGTTCCATAATTTTTATCAACATCAAACTCCAACCAAATCTCCGGAATTGACTCCAGACATGACCGCCATTCAGCCAAAAAATCCCGTAATCGCAACCATTCCGGATATGCTGTTTCCTCACAGGTGGAAATAGCCACTTCCATGAACTCTTGCAACAAATCCAATTCTTGTTCATTGCAGACAATGCACTGCTGCAAATCTACCTGGGTAGCATTAGCACTAAGACGACATTCAAAACCACCTTGAAAAATCGGTGCTAAATTACCCGCCAATGCTTTTAAACTTAATGCTGCATCTTGACCAATTAAATGTTCTAAAGACGGTGATTTTATCCCCGTCCCCAATAAAACATCAAGGGATTCTACTAAAGTTGAGTACATTGCTCTAACAACGTGATATTACCCACATCATTGACAATGGCATCACACAATTGAGGCAATGCTGTCAAACTATCGCTGCGAGAGACCTTCCGAATGGGTACAGTCATTGCTACGCGACTAAGACCAGCAAATTCCTGTGCTTGTTTATCCATACCTAATTTTAAATGGCTGACCGAACGGTGAGTCATCAAAGTCATCACCGCAGTTGCTGGAGAAATAGTCTCAATCATCGGGGCTGCCAATTCAGGATGACGTTTTCCCAGCACATAGATAGCTGCCAATGGTAGGGGGTCACTGTGAAACTTCCACACAGTTTCACTGCTGTTGCCAACTAACTCTACAAAACGTTTCTCAGAAAAGCTGAAAATCCTTTCCAAATCAGATTCTGACCCGTATAGGGCATGAATTGTTTGAGGCCAAAGCCGTAGACGCGGATATCCCGGCTGTACAAACCAATGTTGCTCGTCGTCCTTGAGAACTGCAATATCATCCGAGAGAATAGAGTATCCTTCCTTAGCCAGAGCCGCCGCCGTCGTTGATTTCCCCGCCCCTGATTCACCCACAATAGCAACAGCGTGCTGATCAATTTTCACCACACAAGCATGAAGGCAAAGTGTTCCCCGTAACCGCAAAGCACAGCCTAAAACTTGCCCCAACAACAGCGCATTCACTTCTTCTAGTAGCGCACAAGTCCAATTTGCCGAGATGTGACTGCCTCCAGCATCAAGATAGAAATCAAGTTGTCCGTCACCGCGAAACCAGAGATGGAAATAAGTGCCATCGGCTTTAGATAGCACATTCAGACCAGATGAAATAGTCTCTATTTCTGCTGACGACGGTTGCGATTCTCCATTCAAATCGACCCAAACATCGACGGGGGCATCACTCTTTGCAGCGATTAAACCCGTCAGAGGTTGATTTACCTGTAGCGTTAAGCCATAAACTTTATATCTAAAAGATTCACTCAATTTCATCAAAAATACTTACTTGTAGGAGGCAAAATAGGTTAGTTATTTTGACCCAATATATGGATATTTACTGAGTTTTGTTAGCCGATTGGGTGCAATAGAAATCGACAGAATTTAAATATGCGTTATCCAGAACCCTTGTAGAGACGTTTCATGAAACGTCTCTCAATTCTTTTTCACCAGATGTCTAAGAGGATGTTTGAAAAGTCCGAGAAGGTATAATTTGACCTTCCGATTGGGCTTAATTAAGACGATAAATCAAGGTTTTAGCCCTTACCGAGATACTTAGTTGTGCCAAAAGTGAGGTCAAGCGACCCTTTTCAAACAACCTCTAATGGCAGTTTATCAAAAAGATGGTGTTGGCGAATGTTTCGTTAAATTTAACATTTGGGAAAATCAACCTTGATGGTAATGTTGAGTTTCGCTACACTCTGCCCAATCTCCACCAAAATAAAGTGTTTAGGTATGAAGATATGATTTCGCCAACAGGGTCTTAGACGTTTTAATTACGATGCATATACATTAGGGAACGCACTACCACCACCATCGATACCATCTATGTTGAAAGTGGGACTAGCCAGCGTCAGATTCTTAATATTGCCAAATTTTCGCAGTTCGGGGGTATGGTATGGCTTGTGATTCGCAGAATTAGATTGGTTTGTAGATATTTGAGACATCGTTTGGCTCCTCAATTTTAGCTTATAGTTATAAAATCGGTCGGTTATTTACCTCTAAACAAGGCTTATGGCGCAGCCAGTATGCCAGTTGCATAGTTGGAATTACCTGATTATATTTAATAGGTGTAAGTTTTACAACATTTTGTAGTTTTGGCAATAGGCGTTCAGCTTTCACATAGGGTGTGAGAGCCGAAGTGTTTACTAATTCTACCATCCAGGGCTGGATACCTTGCTGCTGCACCCAGTTGTAATGAGCAAAACCTCTCAGAGGTGTTTTGGGTCGCTGTCGCACGGAATCGGGCAATATACCTGGCATAGCTTCCCGGAGCAGGAATTTATTTTCAAACCAAGGTTTCGGCGGCACAGACAGCAGGAATAATACCAAAGGCAAATCGAAAAATGGAAAGCGCACCTTCACGGGAAAACCACTAAAGCCCGGATCTGACCAAGCAAATATATTAGACCATAGGGGAGCAGTCGCCATCCCGTAGCGGTCTCTCTGTGGTGAACCAGTTAATCTGTCTTGCAGTCGGGCTTCCAATTGCATTTGTTCAGCAAAATCTGGGTTAAACCAGTCAGGTAACTCCCTCTTTTTCTGTCCTGGCTGCTTGATTCCCAGCAACTGACGCAACCGTGTACCCAACCCCAACTGACGGCGCAGAGAGCGGATATAACCCAAGGGATTTAGCATGAAATCCTGATTATGTACCGAATTATACTGCTCATTAGGGACTGGTTCAAATGCCGGATCTCCCCCAAACCCAGCTAACAATACCCGACTATACCCAGATATCCGCCGTGTAATTTCCACTTCAGCCACTTGGGTGGGAATTAGTAAGGGTTCGGGATACAGGTATTCTGGGTCTTGGGGAGGAGCCTGCGGGATGTAATCTTCCGCCACTAAATACTCAAGGGGAAAACCCGCCATCTCAGCAACTTGTGTAGCATAGTCCCCTTCATCGTCGGTAATCAGTTGTTTATAAATTATTGTATAAGCCCGAAAATCCACAGGAGAACCCGTTGCTTTCATTAATTTATAGGCAGTAGCAGCGATACTGGTGGAGTCCATACCCCCACTCAAATGAGTCCCAGCACTATTAGTTCGTAATCGGTCGGCAATTGACCGTTCAAACAATTCCTGAAACTGCTCAATATAGTCCTCCGGGCGCTGATAATTCAGGCGTTCCACCGCTTCCGGTAACTGCCAGTAACGCCGGATGCGTACTCTACCTTCCGAACAAATTAGGGTGTGGGCAGGGGGTAACTTTTGGATATCGGCAAAGGTAGTAGTGGCGACATCCAGATTCATGCTAAATAGCAGAAAATCGGCTATTGACGCTTCATTCAGCCTATCTGATACCTCTGGATGCAAGCGAATGGGGTTGATATGATTGCTGAAAATCAGGCTGTTGCCCATTTCTGCATAGTAAAAAGGCACAATACCAAAATGATCCCTGGCGCAGAATAAGCGTTGCTGGCGGCTATCCCAAATAGCAAAGGCAAAATCCCCACTCAGTCGTTCTAAGCAAGCATCTCCCCACACTTGGTAGGTATATAAAACTAAATTAACATCTGGTGCGTCATTATTTACACTACATCCAGAGGCACGCAACCGCTCAATTAACTCCCTGCGCCTATCTAAGCGAATATCCCCTGTAATCCAAAGATTACCATCCAAACTGTGGGGTTGGCGTTCCTTTTCTGATTCCCAAGTAGTCCGCAACAAAGCGTGACCAAAACCAATAGAACCGTTACTCCAGGTATCCTGGGCATCGGGTGCTTGAGGTGTCATCAAATCAGTCATTTGCTGTAACAGCGCTGGGTCGATGGGTTGACCATTACTGTTGAAAATACCAATAAAACCGCTCATAAAATCAAACAGCCTTGTTTATGATAAGTTCAATATGATACATTGTATTGCTAACACAATTAGAAACTTCTAATTACAAAATAAAACTTCTGGGCGAATATAATTTGCTACTAAATAAGTATGACGCGTAGCGGCTGACCGTAGGGAAGTTTACCGACCTGGACTAATGAAGAATTAAAGTTTTAACCCGCGCCGGCGGGTTTTGTCTGTATAGCCGCGACTTCTAGTCGCCGAGGCTCATAATAAATTAAACTTTACAAACATCCTCTCAGACAGCTAATTTTTTCGATAAAAACAACAGAAAAACCATCGCACGTAACAGTTTAAAATTTGAATGTCTCTGATAAAACTTATCCATACTCTCCGAAGAGCAATCCAATTAGTTTGGCAAAGCTCTCCCCTATGGACAATTTTCAGTATCATATTTTTATTCATCCAAGGAATATTACCCCTACTTTCTCTTTACCTGGTGAAGTTGATAGTAGATACCCTGACTGAGAATATTGCGACTCCCAACCCTCTCCAGACTTTTAAGCAATTATTACTTTTGATATTAATATCCGGGGTTGTAGCTTTATTTCAAAATATCGCTCAGTCACTTTCTGGATTAACAAACACAGCGCAATCTCAGATAGTAATAGACCATATTCATGATCAAATCCATGCTCAGTCCATAGCAGCAGATTTAGAATATTACGAAAATTCTCAATATTACAACGCTTTACACCGCGCTCAACAACAATCATCCCATATTCCACCACAGATCCTACAACATCTAGTACAGATAGCTCAAAGTGCAGTTTCATTGGTAGCAATGGCCGCCCTACTAATTTCCTTACACTGGGCAATAGGAATTATTTTATTAATTACGGCTATTCCCACATTATTAGTACGCATGAAGTATGCAGGTAAAACATATAACCAACAAAAAGTTTTAACTAGCAAAGAGCGAGAAGCTGGTTACTTTAACTTTATGCTTACTTCTTTACATTATGCCAAGGAAATGCGTTTATTAGTCCTTGGTAATTTATTTCGCCGTCGGTTTCAAAAACTACGAAAGCAAATTCGCCAAGAAAAATTGAATTTAGAAATTCAACGTTCTCTGAAACAAATTATCGCTCAAATAGGTAGTACTCTGGTGATTTTTGCCCTATCTGCTTTCATCACTTACCAGACTCTTCTGGGAGCTATTACATTAGGTAGCTTAATAATGTATTACCAAGCCTTTCAACGAGGACAAGTATCTTTGAGTCAGTTACTTAGTAGTTTAGCCGGACTTTATGAAAATAGTTTATTTTTAACTAACTTATTTGAATTTTTAGATTTAAAGCCTAATGTCACCGAACCACCATTACCCAAACCCATTCCTTCTGAATTCAAAACAGGTATCGATTTTGATCATGTCCGCTTCCATTATCCTCAAAGTACACGACCTGTCCTCGAAGATATAAATTTTAACATTGCTCCTGGAGAAATTATTGCCTTAGTAGGGGAGAATGGAGTAGGTAAAACTACTCTGATTAAACTACTCTGCCGACTTTACGATCCAACAGCAGGCAATATCACCATTGACGGTATCAATATCCGGGAATTTTCACCCACAGACTTACGTCGAAAAATCAGTGTCATTTTCCAAGACTATGTGCAGTATCACCTCACAGCCAAAGAAAATATTTGGTTAGGTAATCTCGATATTTTACCTGAGTCTAAACAAATTGAAAATGCGGCTCGTGATGCTGGTGCTGATGTAGTGATTTCCCAGTTACCCCAAGGTTATGACACTATGCTGGGTAAATGGTTTGAAGGAGGAGAAGAATTAAGTATTGGTCAGTGGCAAAAAGTAGCTTTAGCACGAGCGTTTCTCCGTGATGCGCCTATCATCATTTTAGATGAACCAAGTAGTGCTTTAGATCCTAAAGCCGAAGCTGAAATTTTTGACAAGTTTCGTCAAGTTGTTAGGGGTAAAATAGCAATCTTAATCAGTCATCGGCTTTCTACTGTGAAAATGGCTGATAGAATTTTTGTAATTACAGATGGCAAAATTAGCGAATGTGGCTCTCATGAAGAGTTAATACAACACAGAGGAACTTATGCGCGTTTATTTGAAACTCAAGCCAAACATTATAGATAATTATTGATAACTATGACTACTTTATTACAAACAAATCAACCCCAGAAGAACAATCCAAATTCTCAAATATTTCATCGACCCGAAATTCAACTATTACTATATTGTTCCAGAACCTGTATCAACGCTGTCACAGCAGAAAAAATTCAAAAATTAAGCGAACAAGAGTTAGATTGGAATTATTTACTGCGTATAGCTGCTCGTAACGAAATAATACCCCTACTTTATCAAAGTCTGAAGCTGATATGTCCAAAAGCTGTTCCTAAGAATATTCTGCATCAACTCCAGCAATGTTTCCAAGCTAATGCTTCCCGAAATATGTTCTTGACGACAGAACTACTTAAGCTGCTGGATTTATTTGCTGCTCAGAATATCTCTGCAATTCCTTTCAAAGGTCCTGTTTTCGGTCAGTTTGCTTATGGCAGCTTGATATTAAGAAATATATCTGACTTAGATATTTTAGTCGAAAAGCAGGACTTTCTCAGAGCCAAAGAGTTGCTTATTCGTCATGGATATCAACACAAATATTTTGGCGAACATGAAGCAGCTTATGTCCAAGCTCAACTAATCCGAGATGATGGTTTGGTGGGTGTTGATTTGCATTATGGCATTACTCCCAGGGATTTTTTGTTTACACTTGATACAGAACCCTTTTGGGAACACTTGACTAGCCTATCTCTGGCTGGTAAAACCGTTCCTAATCTTTCTGTTAGTGATGCCTTGTTAGTTGCTTGCGTACAACCAATTAAGGAGAATTGGAAGTCTTTCAAAAGGATTTGTGATATTGCCGAACTTTGCAAACTTTGTACGGAAAAAGATTGGCAAGTTTTTTTTGAGGAAATGCAGAAATTGGGCAATGAAAAAACTTTTCTAGTATCTTTGATTATGGCTCATCATTTATTAGAAATATCCCTTCCCAAGGAAGTATCTGAAAAAATTAGGGTACTTCCTTCATTAAAATCAACGACTTTAGAAATCTCTGAGCAATTTTTCAGCGAGACTCCAAATGATAGCGATCTTTCCATAAACTGGGGAAAAATCCAACTGCTAAGAATGTCGTTATATAATAATCAAAATCAAATTAAATATCTTGCCTTTGTGGCTTTTAATATTAATGAAAAAGATAAATTAATGTTGCCCTTTCCTTTGCCAAAATATCTTTATTTTTTATATTATCCATTACGTTTATTCAGATTATTGCTCACCTATAAAATAGGGTTAAAGGACATAAACCTCTAAACCTCTTCTAGGTTGAGACCCGTAGTTTTTTCTCATCAGGTTTGAGATGAGTTATAACCCACCAACAGGGGTTAATTCCTTGCTGAAATGCCGAGAACTATTTAATTCGGTAATACTGACAACCCAGGTCGCTGGGTTTGGTCTGTGTAGCCGCGATTTCTAGTCGCCAAGGCTAGTTGGAATATCCTCAAGTTTAGGGTAAGCAGAAAAACCAGTTTCCTCAGCAAACTTCTTTGTTGCCTCTAGGAGATACTCATAATAGGTCCGAGCAACAATAGATAACTGTTTCCCTGGTGGATGCACCATATACCAAGTGCGCTTAATAGGAAAGTGTTCTACATCCAAAATGCTGAACTCAGAAGAGTCTGGCATTAAGGTATGACGCGATAAAACAGAAATTCCTAAACCACCTGCGATCGCTTGTTTAATTGCCTCGTTACTGCCCAATTCCAGTTTAACTTTTACCTTCACACCATGTTCCTCAAAGAGTTGTTGCACAGCGCGGCGAGTTCCTGAACCCGGTTCCCTCATAATAAAAGGTTCATTTGTCAATCTTCCTATGGGTATATTTTTCTCTTTTGCTAAGGGATGATTAACCGGTGCAAACATTACTAAGGGGTTGTCTAAAAATGGCTCATAGCTGACATCTAGATTTTCTGGGACTTGACTCATAATGTACAAGTCATCCATGTTATTGACCATCCGTTCCAAGATGCGTTCATGGTTCGTTACTTGTAAAGAAATTTCAATTCCTGGATAAAGTTGACAAAATGGCCCTAATAAACGAGGGACAAAATACTTTGCTGTTGTAATCACAGCCAAGCGTAATTGCCCTTGTTTTAAACCTTTCAAATCCGCCACAGTCATCTCAAACTGGGCGATAGTTTCAAAAATCTGCCGACAAGTAGCAAATAATTCCCTTCCGGCTTCTGTCAAGAATAGACGTTTTCCCACCTGCTCAAATAATGGCAACCCTACCGATTTTGTAAGTTGTTTAATTTGCATGGAGACAGTGGGTTGAGTCAGAAATAATTCCTCAGCCGCACGAGTAAAGCTACTGTGCCGTGCTGCCGCCTCAAACACTTTCAACTGGTGTAGCGTTGCTTGGTTCAAGAGTGATTCTCCTCTAATAGCGATTTATATCTATAAATCTAGTATCACTGAACACTTGCCAATGATGCCGAATCACTCATACGAAGTTGTGAATTTTAGTATAGATAAAACTCTATTAACGTTATTAAAAGAAACTTGTTTTACTTATGGTAATCACAAGTTATTATCAAAACAACAAGCAAAGCGTCAGATGCCTTCCAACTAAAGATGAATGTTGAATGCCGAAATTTAAATGATAATTGCCGACAATGGATCATTTATTCTTCGTAATTCATCATTCATCCTTCCATATTTCTTCGGTCACTTCTTCGGCAAACTTTGCTGGGATTTGGGATAAATCAGGTAACTGTAGCACTTCTATTTCAGCCACCTGTTCTTCCACATCTACAGGTATATTCAAGGGTTCACGGTGTTCAATCCAGCAACTGGCTAAAGGCAAAGTATTCTCCATTTCATCCAGTGGTCGAGGAATCACCATGACTGCGTTCAATTCCCCAATGCGTTCTGCCTCAAACATTCCCGCTTCTACGGCCACAGCTACATTGGCCACAGTGCCACGAATAATGGCTGTACACAAACCCGCACCAATTTTTTCATAAGCTGCTAAATGAACATCAGCCGCTTTGAGCATAGCATCACAAGCACCCACCATCGCCGGGAAGCCCCGCGTCTCGACTAAACCAATGGCTAAGTTACTTAAACTGCTTTGATTACCTTCCTCCATCAATTTACTCAGGCGGCTATTGATAGGCAGGACTATCTCCAGGTTAGGATAAGGCCGAGGAATTACCAAACTAGAAACCAATTGACCAAATTGTTCAGCAGTTTGAACACCAGCTTCAACCGCCAGACGGACATCGGCAATTCCACCCCTGATAATAGCTGTACATTGGCCACTACCGATTTTTTCATACCCCACTAAGTGAACCCCAGCCGATTTCAGCATCATATCTGCTGTCCCGACTATGGCGGGAAAGCTGCTGGTAGAGACTAAACCTAAAGCAGTGTTTTTCAGACTATCTCGACGGCGGGATTTCCGAATTGTGCTAAGAGCGTGTTGATTAGATGTTTCCATGTGAATTTTCCAAGTTACTCACGAAACCGACAACTAACAATTAACACTTACTCAGAGTGATCGTCAGAAATGGAGTCATTTAAGCTTTGCCTATGGGGAAATAATGTAACTAATAATCTATTTATACTTAATTGTCCATAAATTTGATTCCCGAAACTATTAGGCGATTCAGTGGGAGGCTGACTAGATTTTGGTTTCTGGGGAATGGAATTAGTAGCTTTGGTTTTTTCTTCTACAGGTGGAGGCTGGCTTGACGATGTAGGCGAAGACTCAGAAGAGGAAGTAGACTGGTGTTTGAATTTCCAGTAAGTCGTTGCTGAGATAGTAGTTGAGGACATGACTGTCTCTTCATCTGCATCTAAACTATTTTCTGCTTCTGGCTGTTCTTCATGACTGGTCTCAGATCCATTATTAGTGGATGATTCCAGTTGTTGTGTTTGCTCAATTTGCCGACTCGTGTCTCCCAAAATTGAGCCTGGGGGAATGACTTTTCCCGGCTCAATAGAACAGTTAAAAACTGTGGTTGCTGAACCTACACAAGCATTTGCGCCAATTTTGCCTTTGCCAACCATCAAAAAACCGGCTCCCAAGTTTGCTCCTGCTTCTACCTCT
Source organism: Nodularia sp. LEGE 04288 (assembly GCF_963896525.1). Taxonomy (NCBI): domain Bacteria; kingdom Bacillati; phylum Cyanobacteriota; class Cyanophyceae; order Nostocales; family Nodulariaceae; genus Nodularia; species Nodularia sp. LEGE 04288. The sequence goes on along the minus strand of NZ_CAWQOY010000094.1, from coordinate 178,953 downwards.
AGGGTTCCTTCGCTAACTTGGAGAATTGACCCCATACCAATACAAACCCCTGGGCCGATGATCATCTTGCTGTTTACAGCCGCTTGAAGTATCACTCCAGGTGCAAGTACTGCGCTAGGATGAATAGTCACCTCGCCACTCGTGTAAGAGTCGAAGTTGTTGCTGAGGTGCAGTGGCGGCACAGACATGGAAATTTTAACCTCGGAAGCCGGAAAAATATGAGTGTTGAGTGGTGAGTGGCGAAGCCTACTAACCTCTCTATTTAAGGACGTTGGATAATCGTCTCTAAGACTCGGCGTTTGGCTTTGGTGTCGATACCAATCAAACGCACATATTCTTCGGGATATTCAGCGAGGTATCCTTCCAAGACGGCGATCGCTTCTCTGTCGGATCTGGTGTCAATTTGACCACAGCTAGACCAAGAACCTGTACGGAAGCGTCTTTGGTCTACGTGTTCAGCACTAACTTTATGACCACCAGCCAAAATTTGCCTGATTTGGTCTACCACTTCCGAACTCAATTTGGTACTGGTAGCGGTGGCGGTGGCTGTAGCAGTGCCAGAACTTGCTCTACTAAAGGATTTTTTGGGATCAGATGGGGTAACTTGGCCGTTTGGTCTTTGGATAATGCTTTCTAAAACCCGCCGTTTAGCGTTGGCATCAATTCCGATTAAGCGCACATATTCGCCCTGGTGCAATTCGATACATTCTTCCAAGGCAGCAATCACTTCATTTATGGAAGTTGATTCGATGGGCTTGCAGCTGGTCCAAGAACCAGTCCGGAAACGCCGCTCATCTACGTGTTCTGTACCAATTTTATAACCGCTTGAGAGCAAACCACGAATTTGGTCTATGGTTTCGCTACTCAGTGCGCCACTGCTGGCAACGTGACCATTGCCATTACTACTGTAACGACCATTACCATTACCATTACCATTACTAGTAGCTGTATAAGCGCTCGATTTAATCGCACTCACTACACCATCAGGGCGTTGAATAATGGTTTCTAACACGCGCCGTCTACCACTATCAATGCCAAATAGCCGGACATATTCGCCGCTATGATCTCTTAGACAACTTTCTAAAGATGCGATCGCTTCACCCATTGATCCAGGTTGAATGGGTTGGCAACTTTGCCAACAACCAGTCCGGAAACGTCTTTCGTCTACGTGTTCAGTACCAATTTTAAATCCTTGATTTAAAAGATAACGTACCTGTTCTACGATTTCTGCACCCAAGCTATTGCTCGACACTTCACTACTCCTTTCTAGCTCTAAAACAGTAATACCAGTATTTGTATAAGATTTAGCAATCTCATCCCGAATGGGTGCAATACATTTACTATCCGCAGCACACAGATAACCAGTTCTTAAGGACTGATTTATCCCAACCACATGATGAGCGAACTGCTGATCTTCAACTTCAGCATTTGGCAAACGGTCAGCTTGATGCTGACTAGTAATGATTGACCCCGAAGGTACATACTTACCTGGAGGAATTTCTACATCTTTAATTAAAACGTGCATCATGATGACGCAGCCTGCACCAACTCTGGCGTTAAATACAGTGGAACGAAAACCAATAAAGGCATCATCTCCTACATAAGCCGGCCCATGAATCAATGCCATGTGGGTAATAGAAACATTTTTTCCCACCCATACCGAGTATTTATTTTGGTCATCGCCAATTACTCGGCCTTGATCCAATCCATGAATTACTACACCATCTTGAATATTAGTATTTTCACCAATAAAAAAAGGTGTACCTTCATCCGCTCTAATCGAGGTCCCCGGAGCGACGATTACATTTGCGCCTATCCGGACATCTCCAATAATGTTGGAAGCCGGATGTACAAATGCGCTTTCATGGATTTTTGGCTCGGCTAAATTCCTCGACCACGGGGTTGGGGGTGCCGCCGTGCTGCGGACTACCATTGCGAGATTCCTCCTGAATTAAGCTTTTTGTCATTCGCTGTTCATCATTGGCCTCAAACTTATGACTAATGAGCAATGACTAATGACTAATGACTAATGACTATCGATACTGCTCTTTTTTGCTGTACATAAGGCGATTTTCCAAGTGAATGGTATCAATAATCGCCACTACTGCTGCATCCAAAGGACGCTGTTCGTTACCGAGAATTTGACGAGCGGCACTGCCACGAGTGACAAGCACCCACTCATCTGCTCCTGCACCTACGGTATCTGCTGCTACTTCGTAGCTTGGCAGGAGATTTCCTTCTTCATCGACTAATTGCAACAACAGTAGTTTGACACCTCGAAGACTTGGATCTTTCTGTGTGCCGACTACTGTGCCACGAACTTTGGCAATTTGCATTACGAATTACGGTCTTCTACCAAAAGGACGAATCGCGTTTACATTTTCCCGGAATTGTTCTACGTCTTCGGTATAGCGAATTGGTAGGACGTATTCCAAGTTTTCATGGGGACGAGCAATGATATGGGTAGATAACACTTCTCCACCGTGAACTCGTTTGACTGATTCTACTCCAGCACCCACGGAAGCTTGCACTTCGGAAACGTCACCTCGAACGATGACTGTAACTCGACCGCTACCGATTTTTTCATAGCCCACCAAAGTAACACGAGCGGCTTTCACCATCGCATCAGCAGCTTCCACTACTGCTGGAAAGCCCAGAGTTTCTACCATTCCTACTGCGATTGACATTAGTTCTAATCCTGAATTAAAGTTTTTAACCCTTGAAAAAAGTGGCGCTCCCGAAAGCAGCCCCGTTTTTTACTTTGTTTGTTTTATCAGCTTTTAAGTTCGGAACTGTTCTACAGCTTCCGTATACCGAATCGGCAAGACGTATTCTAGGTTTTCGTGGGGACGGGCAATGATGTGAGTTGATAATACTTCACCACCATTAACTCTCCTGGCCGCTTCAACGCCGGCAGAAACCGAAGCTTGTACTTCAGATACATCTCCCCGCACAATCACGGTTACCCTAGCGCTACCAATTTTTTCATATCCTACTAACGTAACACGGGCGGCTTTCACCATCGCATCAGCAGCTTCTACTACTGCTGGAAAGCCTTTAGTCTCAATCATTCCAACTGCAATTGGCATCGCAGAACTCCTAAAATTTGAATTCGATCAGTACTGTGTTGTGAAATGTTTAACGGGAAGGGCTGCATATTGAGCCATAAAAACACTTCTAATATTAAGCATAGGAAAGCTTGGTCTTCCTGGCAATATAAATTAGTATAATAGTTTATGATAAAATAGTTTTAAAAAACTTAACAAATATTTATACCTCGTTCTGCTCTATCGAAGTTGATCAATTCCTAGAGCAGACGCTTATGCTTTATTATTTTTTTATTACATTGACAAAATGACATTCATAGCTATGGCAATCAACTCCGCCAAGGGTCTATTGATGGCTGTATATTATGCTATCTCTAAGTTTGCCCGATTTGAGAAGGGAAACAACGATTACGTAAAAGATATATAACTTTTTTAAATATATCGCATAAATTTATTTGCTGAAAGTAGAAATAGAATTTTATAATTACAAATGATGTAATAGGAGTAAATGCTTTTAAATATGTAAAGTTATATTTAACTATAACCTAATAAGGTAAGCTAAATAAAAAATAGACATTCAAAATTTAGGCAAGAAATACTTAAAAAAACTATAGAATTTATCTGGGTTAACTATTTTTTTTAGTAAATGATTGTTGTCAGGATCTTTAAGAAAAATCAAGGCTGAGTCGTCAAGGAAAATCTCAATGAATCAGTTTCTATTTTCAATAAGTTGGTGGGTGCCATTTTATAGCTTAATTGGCGCACTTGTAACTTTGCCCTGGGCAATGGGAATCATTAAGCGTACAGGCCCTAGACCGGCGGCATATTTTAACTTGTTAACGACTATTGCGGGTTTTGCCCATAGTCTGTTGGTATTTAAGCACATTTGGGATCAAGAAACAGAAATTTTGGTAATTAACTGGTTTCAAGCTGCGGATTTTAACTTATCGTTTGCTTTGGAACTTTCACCGGTCAGCATCGGGGCTACAGTTTTAATTACAGGATTAAGTCTGTTAGCACAAGTCTATGCCCTGGGTTACATGGAAAAGGACTGGTCGCTAGCACGTTTCTTTGCCCTAGTTGGCTTTTTTGAAATGGCGCTGTCTGGTTTAGCCATTAGTGATTCTTTGTTTTTGAGCTATACCCTTTTAGAAGTTCTCACCCTTTCTACTTACCTGTTAGTGGGCTTCTGGTATGCTCAACCGCTAGTGGTGACTGCGGCGCGAGATGCCTTTTTAACTAAGCGGGTGGGAGATTTGCTGCTGTTAATGGGTGTAGTGGTGCTTTCGACTATCGCCGGGAGTTTGAATTTTTCTGACTTATATGAATGGGCGCAAACGGCTAATTTAAGTCCACTGACATCGAGTTTACTGGGTTTGGCATTGATTGCGGGGCCGGCGGGTAAATGCGCTCAATTTCCCTTACACCTGTGGTTAGATGAAGCAATGGAAGGGCCTAATCCGGCTTCAGTGATGCGTAATTCCCTGGTGGTAGGTGGTGGTGCTTATATTTTGTATAAACTTCAGCCAATATTAGCTTTATCCCCAGTTGCGTTAGACACCTTAGTTGTGCTTGGAACTTTGACGGCAATTGGTGCAAGCTTAGTAGCACTGGCACAAACTGATATTAAGCGCGCGCTCTCTCATTCCACGAGTGCATATATGGGCTTAGTCTTTTTGGCGGTGGGTTTAGAGCAAGGTGGTGTGGCCTTAATGTTGCTGTTAACTCATGCGATCGCTAAAGCCCTACTATTCATGAGTTCAGGTTCAGTCATTTACACCACTAGCACCCAAGATTTAACAGAAATGGGTGGATTGTGGTCACGGATGCCAGCCACCACCACAGCCTTTATTGTCGGTTCTGCGGGCATGGTCACACTGTTACCATTAGGCAGCTTCTGGTCTATGCTGGCATGGGCTGACGGCTTAGTTCATGTTAGCCCTTGGGTAATTGCCGTTTTAGTATTAGTCAACGGCTTAACAGCCTTGAACTTAACGCGAGTCTTCAGATTAATATTTTGGGGTAAACCGCAGCAGAAAACCCGCCGTTCCCCGGAAGTTGGCTGGCAGATGGCATTGCCAATGGTGTCACTAACTGTAGTAACTTTATTGTTACCCCTGATGTTACAGCAATGGTTTCTGCTGCCCAATTGGGAAAGTCTTGATTGGTACATCTTGTTACTGCTACTTTCTTCGACTCTCATCGGCGTAGCTATCGGGTCTACACTGTATCTGCATAAAGCATGGTCACGATCCAGAATTCTGGTCTGGAGATTCATGCAGGACTTATTGGGTTATGATTTTTACATTGATAGAATTTATAAGCTAACCATAGTCAATGCAGTCGCCCTGCTATCGAAGTTTTCTGCGTGGAGCGATCGCTATCTCGTTGACGGTTTTGTAAACTTGGTAGGATTTGCCACAATTCTCGGCGGACAAGGTTTAAAATACAGCATTTCTGGTCAATCACAGGGGTATATGTTGACCATCCTCGTAGTGATTAGCGTCTTGGGATTTTTTATTAGCTGGTCATTAGGTCTACTAGATAAATTACCCTTTTAAATAATTTTTGTTTTCTTCTTGTCTCATCTTACCTAGTTCTGCCTATGCTGAGTGCATTAATTTTACTGCCGTTATTCGGTGCAGCTTTAATCGGTTTCTGGCCTGCCCAAATGAGTGGGAAACTTTCTCGCAGAGTGGCTTTGCTCTTCGCCGTGATCATTTTATTGTGGACAATTTTACTAGCAATAAAATTCAATCCGGCACAAGTCAATCAACAGTTTGCCGAGTTTATCCCCTGGATAGATTCTTTGGGCTTGACCTATAATCTAGGAATAGATGGTTTATCTTTGCCGTTGCTGGTTTTGAATGGACTGTTAACTTGTATTGCCATTTACAGCAGCGATGAATCCCTTCAACGTCCGAGATTCTATTACTCCTTAATCCTGCTGTTAAGTGCTGGGGTTACAGGAGCATTTTTGGCACAAGATTTACTCTTATTTTTCCTGTTTTATGAACTGGAACTAATACCTCTATATCTGTTAATTGCCATTTGGGGCGGTGCAAGACGCAGTTATGCAGCCACAAAATTTCTGATTTATACGGCTGTTTCCGGCATCTTAATTTTGGCCAGTTTCCTGGGTATGGTTTGGCTGAGTGGTTCTTCTAGCTTTGCACTATCAAGTTTGAATACCTCAACTTTGTCTTTGACAACGCAGCTATTACTGCTAGGGGGAATTCTCGTCGGTTTTGGGATTAAAATTCCCTTGGTTCCCTTTCACACCTGGTTACCAGATGCCCACGTTGAAGCTTCTACACCCATTTCTGTATTGTTGGCGGGAGTGTTATTGAAGTTAGGAACCTATGGCTTACTGCGGTTTGGGATGAACTTGTTACCAGAAGCTTGGACTTATTTAGCTCCTTGGTTGGCGACTTGGGCTGTAGTCAGTGTACTATTTGGCTCATCCTGTGCGATCGCTCAAACCGATATGAAAAAAATGGTAGCCTACAGTTCAATTGGACATATGGGCTACGTACTACTAGCGGCGGCGGCGGCTACACCTTTAAGCACCTTGGGCGCTGTCATGCAAATGATTAGCCACGGTTTGATTTCGGCACTGCTGTTTTTGCTAGTGGGGGTTGTTTACAAAAAAGCTGGTAGCCGCGACTTAGATGTGATTAAAGGACTGCTGAACCCAGAACGGGGTTTGCCCGTAATTGGGAGTTTAATGATTTTAGGAGTCATGGCCAGCGCTGGTGTACCGGGTTTGGTGGGATTCATTTCCGAATTCATCGTTTTTCGAGGTACTTATCCAGTTTTTCCCGTGCAGACCCTCATATCTATGATTGGTACAGGCTTAACTGCGGTTTATTTCCTAATTCTGATGGATCGTGCCTTCTTTGGGCGATTATCTGCACAAGTTTCCAACTTACCTCGCGTATTTTGGAGCGATCGCATACCTGCCGTAATCTTAGCAGTATTAATTGTAATTTTCGGCATTCAACCCGCTTGGTTAGTCCGCTGGACTGAACCGACAATCACCGCAATGGTTAATACCCACAATGTAGTAGCTGCGGTGTCCTTAGAGAAGGGGACTGGGGATTAGCACCGCAGGGCGTTCGTCAAAAATCAAAAATTTACCCTGAGCGAAGTCGTTCACGTAGTGTCTCGCAGAGAGGGGTCAAAAGTCAAAAAAATCTATTTACGTCTGACTGTACTTGGAATTTACACTGAGGCATGGGGAATGGGGAAGAGTTTTTCCTCATCCCTAATACCTGTAATTTTTGGAAAACTAGCAATTGGATAATGGTAACTATGAAAAAAAAACCTGCTAATCATCCTTTAGCTGAGTATATTGAAATCCTGCTAAATGGTGGCGCATTACTTCCTGATACTCCAGATAATGTTCTGGAAGTAGTCGGCATCCTCAAAAGCTATGGCGTAGTTTTAGATGCCTATTCAAACAATCTTATTTATATTGCTGAACACCAATTTTTAGTATTTTTCCAGTTTTTTAAATACTTTAATGGAGAGATTTCTTTACCGAAATTAATGCGTCATTGGTGGCATGACAGAATTAATTTTGAATATGCCGAATACTGTATGAAAGCGATGATGTGGCATGGTGGTGGTGGGCTAGATCAATATTTAGATACACCAGAATTTCAAGAAAGAGCGCAAGCAGTTATTCAAGCAAAATTTAAAAATAATCCGATCATGATGGGAATGAGCCAACTATTTCCTGATTTTTTAACGGAAATGTTGCGCGTCTCTGCTTACTATACTGGTTTAGGTCAATTTTGGCGGATAATGGCGGATATGTTCCTCAGTCTATCAGACCGCTACGACCGAGGCGAAATTAAAACTATACCTGAAGTTGTAGACCATATTAAACAGGCATTGGTAGCAGATGCTCTCAAACCTATTACCTACGCGGTCAAAATTCAAAATCAAGTCTATGACATCATTCCGAAATCTGCGGGTTTAACTTTCCTAGCAGATACAGCCATCCCTTATGTAGAAGCGGTATTCTTTCGGGGAACTCCTTTTCATGGCACAGTTTCCTACAATGCCCAAGCATATCAAATTCCCCTAGATCAAGCTCAATTTCAATATGGCGCACTATATGCCGATCCTTTGCCTATCGGTGGTGCGGGTATTCCTCCCACTTTGCTGATGCAGGATATGCGTCATTATCTTCCAGATTATTTACACAAAATTTATCGTCGCAGTCTTCGGGGTGAAGATGATTTGCGAGTCCAAATTTGTATTAGCTTCCAAAAATCCATGTTTTGCGTGACTACGGCAACGATTTTGGGACTGATGCCTCATCCAATTGATACTCATGATGCATCTGAACAAATTGCTAATCAAGTCTATTTACAAAAATGGATGAATCGGTTGGAAACTTCGCGGTTACGGGATGTGAATCACAAATAAACTAACCATAGAGACACAGAGAACACTGAGAAATGAAGAGGAGAGCGGTTTATTTCCTTAATTTTTTGGTTGTTTTTTAATTTGAGAGTCTCTGATTCAGCTTTGATATCGTAGCTGTATAAAATTAGGTTAGTTAAAAATATTCCCAAAACCAGAGCTTTGGTAGATTGGAACAGCCAAAAAATTGGATACACTCACCTTGATATGGCTCAATTATGTCAGGAATTTGTACCGCTTCCTGATCGCCATCGACCTTGAGTCACAAATATTGCGGTTGTTTCTGGCTTGGGAAAACCGCAAGAATACGGGATAATCCTGGTGAAAATTCGTTTATCCGGGTCTAGAGTAATTTCTGGCAAAAATCAATCTCTCATCTAGTGCGATCGCTAACGATATTTGCTACGGTGGCACGATAAGATTCTAAAACAATAGTCTTACTATAAGGTTTAAATGGCAGAAACACTATTTTTTAACGCTCTGCGGGAAGCCATTGATGAAGAAATGGCGCGTGATGCGACTGTATTCGTTCTTGGTGAAGACGTAGGACATTACGGCGGTTCCTACAAAGTTACTAAAGACCTATACAAAAAGTATGGCGAACTCCGAGTTCTCGATACCCCCATTGCCGAAAACAGTTTTACTGGTATGGCCGTAGGCGCAGCCATGACTGGGTTACGACCGATAATTGAAGGCATGAATATGGGCTTTTTGCTCCTAGCCTTTAACCAAATATCCAATAACGCCGGAATGCTACGCTACACTTCCGGCGGTAACTTTAAAATTCCCATGGTGATTCGCGGCCCTGGCGGTGTGGGTAGACAATTGGGTGCAGAACATTCCCAACGCCTAGAAGCTTACTTTCAAGCGGTTCCTGGATTAAAAATTGTTACCTGTTCTACACCCTACAACGCCAAGGGATTACTAAAATCGGCGATTCGTGACGATAACCCGGTGTTATTTTTTGAACACGTTCTGCTTTACAACTTAAAAGAAGATTTACCAGAAGAAGAATATTTCCTACCTTTAGATAAAGCAGAAGTTGTGCGTCGGGGCAAAGATGTCACAATTCTCACTTACTCACGGATGCGCCATCATGTATTGCAAGCCGTGAAAACTTTAGAAAAACAAGGTTTTGATCCAGAAGTTATTGATTTAATATCACTCAAGCCTTTAGATTTTGATACCATCGGGGCATCCATACGCAAAACCCATCGAGTCATTATCGTGGAAGAGTGTATGAGAACTGGGGGTATTGGTGCAGAATTAACCGCCTCTATCAATGACCGCTTATTTGATGAATTGGATGCGCCAGTGCTGCGGCTTTCTTCCCAAGATATTCCCACACCTTACAACGGCAATTTGGAACGGTTAACAATTGTTCAACCAGAACAAATCGTGGAAGCTGTGGAAAAAATGGTGGCGATGCGAGTTTAACAATTGCGGGGAGTGGCGAGTGGGGAAGAGGAAAGGTTGTTAAAACCGTCCGTTTAAAGTAATTTCCAACTCCCCCTGCTCCCTGCTCCCTGCTCCCCTGCTTCTTCATAGCCCCATCGAACCATTCATAACTCGTGAAAGAACGCTATTATAGCCTTTGTCAGTTGCGAGTTATGGTATGCAAAGACAGCGATCGCTATTAGCTTTAATTTTTGTGATGCTTATCGCCGCTATTACGGTGATAGCAACAATTCCAGTCCCCTTGGGGTTAGACTTACGGGGCGGCTCACAGTTAACCATTCAGGTGAAACCAGCACCGGGAATGAGAGAAATTACTGAGCGAGATTTGGAAGGCGTTCAGAAAGTTTTGGAAGGTCGAGTTAATGGTCTTGGGGTTTCTGAGCCAGTAATTCAAAGTGTGGGTACAGATAAAATTCTGGTACAATTGCCAGGGGTGAATGATCCTGAGCAAGCAGAACGTGTGCTAGGTGGCACTGCACAGTTAGAATTTCGACAACAAAAGCCGGGGACAGAAACTCAACTTTTTGCTTTTCAAGCGTCAAGAAACGATCTGAAAGCAAAGCAAGAAGAGTTACGCAGCACCGACGATGAAGCATTAATTATTAAGAATCAAGAAGAATTACAACAAAATAATCAAGCGATCGCCGAATTGTTTGAAAGCACAGATCCACCACTGGATGGTAAATACCTCCAAGATGCCTACGGTGAACCCACTCAAAATACTAGTAATTGGAATGTTGCCATTCGCTTTGAACAAAAAGGTGGTGAACTGTTTGCCAATCTCACTAAAAACCTCGCAGGTACGGGGCGGAGCATTGGGGTATTTTTGGATAATGAACTGATCAGCGCCCCTATAGTGGGCATAGAATTTGCCGCCACAGGGATTACTGGTGGTGCTGCCGTAATTACAGGTAATTTTACCCCACAAGCAGCCAACGACTTGGGTGTGCAGTTACGTGGCGGTGCGTTACCCTTACCAGTAGAAATTGCCGAAAGAAGAACAGTAGGTGCTTCCTTGGGTAGAGACAGTATTCAAAGCAGCATTTATGCTGGTATCGGCGGTCTCATCTTAGTATTAATATTTATGGTGGTGTACTATCGCCTACCAGGATTGATTGCGGATGTGTCCTTAGTCTTTTACTCTCTCCTGACATGGGCGAGTTTTGCCCTATTAGGCGTAACCCTGACTTTGCCAGGAATCGCTGGTTTTATCCTCAGTATTGGCATGGCAGTTGATGCCAATGTGCTAATCTTTGAGCGGACGCGGGAAGAATTACGCGCCGGGAAATCTTTGTATCGTTCTGTGGAATCTGGTTTTTATCGGGCATTTTCGAGTATTTTAGACAGCAACGTGACTACATGGATTGCTTGTGCGGCGCTGTTTTGGTTTGGTTCTGGATTAGTCCGAGGATTTGCGCTCACCTTAGCTTTGGGTGTAGCAGTGAGTATGTTTACGGCAATTACTTGTAGCCGCACACTCATGTTTTTAGTAGTTACCAATCAGGCTTTCAAAAATAAGCGAGAACTTTTCTGTCCGAACCTGCCAGCATTAAATAAGGCAGAGGTAGCCAAATGAAACTGAGTATTAACAAATCGCGATCGCTATGGTGGACTATTTCTAGTGCCATTATTCTCATTAGTCTGATCTCAATGGTGATTTCGTGGCAAAACCCCCAAATTCGCGCACCCCTACGCCCCGGTTTAGATTTCATCGGTGGTACGCGGTTACAGTTTGAACGTGATTGTACAGAACTAGGTAACTGCGACCAACCAATAGACATAAACGCAGTCCGGGAAGTAGCCCAGGCACAGGGTTTAGGCGATAGCAGCATCCAAATAGTTGGTGAAAATGGCATATCAATTCGCAGTAAGGACTTAGATGTTGATCAGCGCACCAAATTACAAACTGCTTTAACCGAAAAGATTGGCACTTTTGACCCGCAAAAAAACCAAATTGACACTGTTGGCCCTACCCTGGGAGCCGAATTATTTAGGTCTGGTATTATCGCTCTGCTTGTTTCCTTTGCAGGCATTATTATTTACTTGACTTTCCGCTTCCAATTGGACTATGCCTTATTTGCCATTGTGGCACTGTTTCACGATGTCTTGGTGACTTTAGGCGGTTTTTCCATTTTCGGGTTAGTGCTAGGCACAGAAGTGGATAGTCTGTTCATTGTGTCCCTACTGACAATTATCGGTTTCTCAGTCAATGATACAGTGGTAATTTATGATCGCATTCGGGAAACCATTCAAGTCAATCCTGAACGCCCGATTGCTGACATTGTGGATGATGCGGTCAACCAAACATTAGGAAGGTCGATCAACACCAGCTTTACCACGATGCTGCCATTATTTGCTATCTATTTCCTTGGTGGCGAAACTCTCAAAAACTTTGCTTTAGCTCTAATTATTGGCTTTACGGCGGGGGCTTATTCCAGTCTTTTTATCGCCAGTACTCTCCTGGCTTGGTGGCGAGAACGCACAGGTAAAGCTCCGGTGTTAGTCAATGCTGAGGCAATTGATACATCTGCTAGTTCCCAAGATAGTTAAAATAAGGTGAAAGAAATACCTGGCGATGGGAAATCTTGGTTATATAAACCAAACCTGTGCGTAATGCCTCATTTCCATACCCCAAGGGTTTCATTGATTCGGAATTGGTTATGGATCAACCAGAAGAACCATCAGTAAATGGCAATCATGCCCATAGCATTGACACAACTTTTACCCAACAAGTACAAAAGCTACATCAGCTGACTGTATACGGTAGATGGTTTTTTGTTGGCTGTTTATGGCTCACAATTGCACCTTTTTCCTTGTGGAATTTCCGGGGAGAACTTGCTCTGTTACAACAATATTTTACCTGGGTGGCAGTCAGATATGGACTGTTCTATCATCCACTGTCTACCCTGGGTTTAGCTATTTGTATCGGTACTACCGTTTCTACTTTAGTTTGGCAAAGCCGAAATATTCTGCTGGGATTACCGCAACGGGAACAACAACGTTTAGAAAAACAAGTTTTGAGAATCAGACAGCAGGGCCAAACTCATCCTCTGTGGAAGTGGATTTGTGATTAAATCATCACAATTAAACTTGGAAATCGTTGCATATAGATATACGTATTCAACACTTTCCAGCACAATATGACGAAATATTACTGCCAAATTGGGGTGTACACGATGAACTATCCTCAAATTCAATTTAGCGAACATCGCCAGTGTGAAATAGACCTTGACAAACTCCAAGAACTATTTAATCTTGCCGCTTTTTGGGCAAAAGGGCGTAGTATCGAGGATTTAGGTATAGCGATCGCCAATAGTGATCCAGTGATTAGTATTTGGGATGGAGCGCGACTGATTGGTTTTGCCAGAGCAACTTCTGATGGTATCTATCGCGCTACGATCTGGGATGTGGTGATTCACCCAGAGTATCGCGGTACGGGTTTGGGGCGAAAGTTAGTCGAAACCGTTTTAAGTCATCCCCGCATCAGGGGAGTTGAGCGGGTATACTTAATGACTACTCATCAGCAGGAGTTTTATGAAAAAATTGGTTTCCAGTGCAATGTCACCACGACAATGGTCTTAAATAACCAATCTGACATTGAAACCCTTCCTGTTAATGAAGTCCAGCTTCAGGAATTACTGGGGGGATAGACACTTGCAACCGAGTCAATTCCTCAGTTATTTCCTCAGTCATTGGATATGGCACAATTTCCAACTTTCCTCCCATCACTTCTAGTAAAGTCTGGTTGACTAATAGATTCATTCCTGGCGAAAAAGTCGTGTAATCTTCATCAATCTGAGAACTCTGAATTCCTGATTTCATCAGATCAATGGACTCACTTGCAGTTAAAGCATGGGTAGGCACATCCAGCCAAATGTAAAGCGGATTATTTGGATTACTTTTCGGTAAAAAACTACAGGAAAGACAGATACTGCCGAACTGCATTTGAGCAATGGCAGTGTCTACTAAATTTACTAATATTTGGCGTAGCCATCGGTAATCTGCCAAAACATAAATTTCTGGATCTGGAAGCACAACTCGTAAAGGAAAATTACGATTTGCTGCCAGCATATAAGTTAAATTATTCACTTCCTGCAAAACTGTAGCCAGACAGTGGGGTTGAATATCTAATTTATTAGTCCCGTGTTCTGTTCTGGCGATGTTGAGAATTTCATCAATCAGATGTAGCAGTTTCAGCGCTCTCTCGTGACCTTGAGTAATAAATTCGCGCTCTTCTTCGGGATTTTCACACAAATCCTCCAAAATTAACTGATGCAAGCCAATTAAACCATTCAGAGGCGATCGCAATTCATGGGTAGTTCGCGCCAAAAATCCCGCTTTAAACAGGCTCATTTCTTGCGCCATTTGGTACGCTAGCTGCGTTTGTTTGACCTGTTGCAGAAGTTGTGCAACTTGCGGTTGCTCTCCTGATTTGACTGGAGATAAGCTAGAGGAACTTTTTAATGACTGAGTAAATAATCCCCGCACACCCAACCCTAGTATTAGTCCTACTCCTAAATATATGAAGTTGCTCCAATTCATAATTTGGCAATTATTAAGTTATTAATTCACCACAATGGCGAAAGGTAAATTTACGGATTTAGTAGTGAATTAGTTTGACTCATGATGAAAATCTATAATAGAAAAATAATATTATAACTATAGATATTTTCTAATCTGGTGAGCAATCTAAAAACTTAATTTAACTGTACCCTGGCGCAAGATTTGCCAGTTATTTCCCGTCCATTTGCTCACAGTAGAAGGCACACCAATTCCAGAAAATTCACCATTAAATTTTGTCGCTTCCAGAGTCAGAACTTCTGGGAACTGTTCAGCAATTTCAGCTAACCTTTCTAAGGGTTGTTGACCAGAAAAATTGGCGCTAGTGGTGGCAAGGGGACCTGTTTGTGCCAAAATATTTTGCGCGATCGCACTCTGAGGAACTCGGATACCAATTGTCTGCGGATCAGTCGGATTCATCTGTTTTGGCACTTTATAGCTGGCTGGTAATACCAATGTCAACGCTCCCGGCCAATGTCTATTTGCTACCTCTTGCCAAATTTTTAACTCATTTTCAGTACCTTGAACATAAGGCCATAAATCCTCTGCACTAGCCCCCATCAAAATCAGAGGTTTATCTTGGCTGCGCTGTTTGGCCTCAAAAATTAATGGTGCTTTTTCTGGTAGAGCTGCGAGTGCGGGGACGGTATCTGTAGGAAAACTGACTAATAAACCATCACGTGCGCCGGCGATCAAATCACCTAAAGAAACTTGAGTCATGTGTAAAGGTTATTTCATATAAGCTACTGCAAAGCGTTCAATTCCAGCTAAATCAGCATGAATTTGAATATTACAGTAGCTACCTTGTTTTTGTAAAAGTGTCCGCACAGTATCCGCCTGTCCAGCCATCATTTCAATCAGCCACACACCACCAGGGCGCAAATAGCCGGGAGAGATTTCTATTAACTGGCGAATACAATCCAAGCCATCAATACCACCATCTAGTGCTAGATGTGGTTCATGGTTCACTACTTCTGGTTGCAGAGTAGCCACGGTACTAGTGGGAATATAAGGTGGGTTAGACACCATACCACTGAACTGACCTTTGAGGGCTGTTAGCGGCTCCCACCAAGAACCTTGGTAAAATTT
Organism: Nodularia sp. LEGE 04288; assembly: GCF_963896525.1. Lineage (NCBI taxonomy): Bacteria > Bacillati > Cyanobacteriota > Cyanophyceae > Nostocales > Nodulariaceae > Nodularia > Nodularia sp. LEGE 04288. The sequence goes on along the minus strand of NZ_CAWQOY010000094.1, from coordinate 163,363 downwards.
AATTTGGTTGTCAAGTTCCAAATTACGAGCATTGGCTTGAGCAATTTTTAAAGCTTCTAGGCTGTAATCAACTGCATGAATTGTCGCTTTTGGTAAAGCATCTGCTAAACCCAAGGCGATCGCACCGCTACCAGTACCCAAATCAGCCCAGTGTCCTGAATTGAGGAATGGGGCTGCGCCACTGTCAGTAGCAGCAGCCACAGCGAGATCAATTAAATACTCAGTTTCCGGTCTGGGAATCAAAACTGCACTTGACACGGCAATTTTAAATTGTCGCCAAGGCGTAACTCCCGCGATGTACTGCACCGGTAAGCGTTCATTTAATCGCCTTTGCCACAACTGGTTTAAATCCTCTAAAGGTAACGCCATCTGAATTTGAGGCCACTCTTTAAAAGATTCTAAACGCAGTGCCAAACGGTCTAACCCAGCTACTTCTAGAAGTAACCAATCTATCTCAGCCGGTGAAATATCATAGGCGATCGCTTCGCCAATCGCACTATTACGCCACCGCCAAAGCTGTAAACCGGAAACTACCTGTAGCTGTTTTTCTGCCATTGCTTAACGTTGCTGAGGTCTCGCTGGTGGAGTTTTGGGGGCGTTCTCTGTAGGCAAAGTCTTGATATATTCTCTAGATTCTTGGGATGGGACTAAAACAACTTGGTTTAGCCAAGGATCATTTTTATCCTGTAAGGTTTTAATCACCCCATCTATATCTATTACCTGAATATCCGCTTTGGGAAACTGTCCCTTGATTTTGGTTAACAAGCCTTGTGCATCTTGCTTACTTAAAAACAAAGGAATTAATTGTTCATTGTCAGCTGTCAGTTGAATTGGCACATAACCCTGATCTGGTGAAAATCTCACAGCAAACACAGGCACACTAGTAAACTGATTTACCTGTTGACCACTTTGACGCAGTAATTCCATTGCCCCCTTGATTTCCTGTTCTACAGGTTTAAAGGCAAATAACAGGCGTTCTGACTGGTTTTTAGTTTGTTGCAATTGCTGATAAATAACACCCAGAGGCACTGCTGTTACTTGTAGGCTTTTCACCATTTGTTGCGTTTTCGGGTCTTTGCCTTGGACACCCTGCAAGTCCTTAATAAAACTTTGAGCTTCCTGCCGACTCATATAAACACCTGTTACCGAACCACCAGGTTTTTCAGCATTTGGTAAGGGACGACTCAATGGTAAACCTTGTTCATTAGTAACTAGATATACAGGAACTGAATCTAACTTTTCTTTTATTTGCTGTTCTGACAAAGCCAGAACTGGGAAACTCCCCACAAAAACCGATCCTAGTAAAGTACTTCCCACTAGGCCTAATGTTGCGCCCCAGCGAACTAATGCTTTCATCATGGCTCCTCGCATCAATAATTAAATTCAGACAAACAAATGGTTGGATTAGCACCACACTAACTAGTTTTAGTTATATAGCAATACCTTGAAAATGTGAAAAATTTGTTTTTGCGATTCAATGTTAACAATCAATTCTCAAAAGCGCTGTTTTTCCACCCTGGAGAATTTATCTGGTAGTGCGATCGCCTTGTGTTTTTCTTTATTTCGCCTTGTTATTCACTGCACAATGGTGTTAATGCTTGTTTAGTTTGCTCTTGATCAGCAAAAACTTCCCCGGAGAGTTGAGATGCTTAATTTCATTTTATTGGCTTTCTTAAATCTAGATGACGACATTACAGAATTAATCGTTCCACCGGCCGCTACTGTAATATCGGCTCACATCTATCCAAAATCATATTTCCTCAGTCAATTACTGTTTCGCATAAAATTTATCTAATACATTTCCATCTGAAGACCCATAGAAACAACACCACAGACGGCTGCTTCTCCCCTTACCAAGGAACCACCGTGTACACACAAATGATCAAAAAGATTACTTCAAACCCTTTTTTGTCGTGTGTGTTGTCCCGTAGCGCAACGCACGATCCTAAATTCTCGGTGCGTTAGTACTTTAGTCCATAACGCACCCTACTGGTGTGGCAAGCTTAAAATAGTGCATTAGGGAAAAGCTGGAAATATTGATTCATCTCAATTTTCTCAAAAATCTATTGCAACATTTTAGCCTTGCCACGCCACTACTAGATTTTCCAAGACCTTAATATTTCGGATACAGCAGTTCCCGGTATTATAAGGTACAGATATTAATGATAAAACTCTTGTGGTGCGGGCATCTTGCCCGCTATGTGTACCTCATAGCAGAAGGAAGTGCTGTAATAGTTGGAAAACAAGCTATATCTCACCACTGATTTAAAGTAGTAAATACAGTAAAGGGCGGGAGTGCAAAAATGCCACTTACAAATTTAAATCGGGATGACAGGATTTGAACCTGCGACATCCTGCTCCCAAAGCAGGCGCGCTACCAAGCTGCGCTACATCCCGGATAGATTAATCTCACTACTGCTGATTGGTTTTTAAATTTACCGAACAGCAACGGAAATTAAATCATAGCCTAACTGGTAAAACTTTTGGGAAAAGTCCCAAATAACTGATTTACCACGGCAACAATACTACTATAGCAGGTTTAACATAGATTGGCTAACCAATTTTATCTTTTGTCTAGGCAAAATCAATTGCTTGACAACAAACACTTTGGTTGTGCGGCTGAATCGGCTTGATCAAACAGATAATCCCTTGCCTATCAGCTGGCTCCCAAAACACAACAATATGGATACTTTACCCAAAATAGCCGATTTTTTATGCCAATCTGCTGTATTTGTGCTGAAAATTAGTGCGGATACCAAAACATACCTTTAATGCCTTCCGGGTCTGACATGAAACCCATACCCCGGTAAAAATCTAGAACATGAGGATCAGCAAAGAGAGTCACATTGCTAATTTCTTCACTTCTAAGTTTTTTGAGTACGTATTTCATCAGCGCCTTACCCAGTCCTTTACCTTGAAAGTCCGGGTGAACTACCACATCCCAAATAGTGGCATTAAACGCATGATCTGAGGTAGCGCGAGCGAAACCGATCAGCCGTCTTTGGTTTCCTCGTACTTGCCACATAGAGGCTACGAGAAAACTATGCTCAATGGCTTTTTTGACTTTTCTTAAAGGACGACGTGACCAACCAACTGCATCACAAAGTTCCTCTAGTTCATACAGATCAATATCTCGCTCCGTACTAAAAACGATGCGAGTCTCCTTCCCAGAAGCTTCGCTAGAGCTATTAGGGCTAGATTCGCCCGCAACAGACCCTGTACGTTCTTCAAAAGAGGTTGTTTTACTTGTCGCTACAGACTCAGGGCTATTAAACCAAGTTTTCCAAAAACCCATGCCAACGTGGTTCGGGTAGTATAACTAAATTGGTTTCCACTTTCAAAGGAGTGTTGATTCACGTTTTAGCAAGCTGAAACCTTAAATACCCTGATCACTTAAATTTCTTTAGATGTTTCCAGGATTTTTTATGGCAACTGCTTTTTATGGCGTGTTTCACACCAATCATTTTCAAGTTTAGCATTTTGTTGTGGAGCCTAGTAGAAATTTCCCAAAAAGCCCAGAAGATGAGGTGAATTGTATGGGATTGGGAATTAGGGATGGAAGATTGGGTAATAATTAGTCGCAAGCCCCTATCTTTAAGATATGAGAAAGAAAAAATTGTGTGCCGCACGCTACGCGTCTCCACACCAGACATAATTATCTCAGTCCAAGAATTTGATTGATTTTTTGGGGTTTCCTAGTCCCCAATTCCCTGGTGATGAAAGCAAGCGAGTCCTACACCCAACGATGGCTTCTGGTTTAAAATCTTCGACACTGGAACTTCTAAAGCGCTTTAACCGAGCCTTTCCCCAGTTTTATGAGCAATTTGTGAGTAGTGAGATTCAACTACAAAATTTGCGGCTAGCCTACCGTCTTTATCAAACAAAGCGCGCCGTTATTGAATTAAAGTCCGAAAGTAGCAAAAGCGCCCTGCATTTTGCTTACCGCAACCAGTCTTTTCTGCTCAGTGATATTTTTGGTGTCCTAGCAGCTTATGGGCTAACCATTCATGGTTTAAGTCTATATGGTCAAATCCGACCACCGATGCTGGTTTTTATCAAACTTCTGGTATCTCGTGGGAGTAAAGCCCTAACTGAGAAAACCGCAGAAAATGTCTGCCGCGCCATTCGTGAGGCTCTAGGTGGGCGGTTTGAGGTAGAAGAAATGCTGGCTGTAGAATTTAATCTCGATACTGGACTAGAACAAGTACAGACAGAGTTTTATGTTGATCCAGTATTTCATCTCCCAGCCCTGGTGATTGAAGCTGACAATCAACCGGGATTATTTTACAAAGTCATGCACACCATTTGGCAGGAAGACTTATTAGTGGTCAATGCCAATTTGCTGGTTTGGCGCGGACGCACGCGGCTCATCCTCTATTTGTTGGGGCCGAATGAAAGCCTGATTCCTGAATATTTGGGACACAAAATTGCTGAGGGGGTGAGGTTGAGGTTGTTGGATAGGTAAATCTACAATCAGAAATTCATTGATTTGCTCCATTGAGTATTTAGTCGTACCCGTTCTTAAGGGTACGATATGAAGTATGGCAACCATTGAAATATTGGGCGTTCCACACGCTTACGAGCTAACGGCTCCTACTTCCTGTCCCCATGCTTTAGTATTTATCCACGGTTGGCTAAATAGCCGTGGGTATTGGGAACCTGTAATTTCCCGCTTGTCAGTTGATTTGCAATGCCTGTCTTATGATTTGCGCGGTTTTGGTGAGTCTAAATCCCAGCCAGAAGCAGATTTTATTCAGGATCAAACGAATATCAGCTTGACTTCTCACTCAATTGATGAGTTTAGTTTGCCTTTTGATTCTGTTTATACACCAGCTGTTTATGCTCAGGATTTAGCTGCCCTTTTAGAACAGATGAATATTACTAGTGCTTGGCTGATTGGGCATTCCTTGGGAGGCACAATCGCACTTTGGGCAGCTGCTCAAATTCCGGAATGTGTGAAAGGTGTTATATGTATCAACGCAGGTGGTGGTATTTATCTCAAAGAAGCTTTTGAGCAGTTTCGTTCAGCAGGTCAAAGATTTTTGCAAGTCCGACCGCGCTGGCTATGTCAACTACCTTTGATTGATTTGTTGTTTACCAGAGCCAGTGTAGCTCGTCCCTTAGATCGTCATTGGGCGCGTCAGCGAGTGATTGATTTTGTGATGGCTGACCCAGAAGCTGCGTTAGGAGCATTACTAGACTCTACAACTGAGGAAGAAATCAACCGTTTACCTCAGCTAGTGTCTCAATTGCAGCAGCCAGTTTATTTTTTGGCTGGGACTGATGACAAGGTGATGGAACCCAAGTATGTTCGCCATTTAGCTAGTTTTCATCGGCTTTTTCAATATAGTGGCGACAATGTAATTGAAATTCCTGATTGTGGTCATTTGGCAATGTTAGAACAGCCAGATGCAGTTGCTGGTCACATTCGGTCAATAGTCAATGGTTAGATGTTATTTTTAATATTTATTAATATTTATTAATAATCAGCATCCCTCCCCGCAAGCGAAGAGGGGAAACTTGTTCGATATCCAGCTTTTTTGCCTGTGTCCTAGTTGAAAATTAATACAATTTCATTACCTGGCTGAGTGGCAGCCTAGACTCAACGCCTAAAGTCAAGGGTGATGTATGACCAAGTGATAGGTGATGAGAGGCGGCGCAGGCAATCATAGCGGCGTTATCAGTACAGTATTTCAGGGGTGGAAAGAGGACGCGCAGGTTATGCTCGGCGGCGGTTGTCTGTAAGATTTTTCTCAGGCTGCTGTTAGCTGCTACCCCTCCACCAATGGCAATGGTGTTGAGATCATAATCGAGGGCGCAGGCGATCGCTCTTTTAGTCAGCGATCGCGCTACAGTTTCCTGAAAGCTAGCTGCTAAATCAGCCACTGGCACTTGTTCTTGATCTTTCTCTAATTGCTGCACTAGACGCAGTACCGCCGTCTTTAACCCACTAAAACTGCTGTCATAGCGATGATATCCCCCACCTGGTAAAGAAACTTTCCCTTCTGGCAAAGTAAAGGCGCGGGCATTCCCCGTTTGTGCTAATTGATCAATCACCGGTCCACCGGGATAACCCAGTTTCAACAATCGCGCTACTTTATCAAAGGCTTCCCCGGCAGCATCATCACGAGTTTCACCCAGAGTTTCGTAAACGCCACAATCCTTTACATAAATCAAGCTTGTATGTCCACCAGAAACGAGTAAGCTAAGAAATGGGGGATTTAAAGTTGATTCACTCAAATAAGTCGCGTAAATATGACCTTCGAGATGATGCACTCCCAAAAATGGCTTGTTGTGTAACATGGCTAAAGTTTTAGCCGCAGTTAACCCTACTAACAGCGCTCCTACGAGTCCAGGGGCGCAGGTTGCCGCAATACCATCAATTTGCTGCCAGTTCAGTTGGGCTTGCTCCATTGCTTGAGCGATCGCCTCATTGATGGTTTCTAGATGTTGACGGGATGCCACCTCTGGCACTACCCCGCCATATTGACTATGAACGGCAATTTGGGAAGCGACGATACTGCTATAAACTTCACGATTGTTCACAATTGCGACGGCAGTTTCATCGCAGCTGGTTTCTATTGCTAAAACAGTTGCCATTATCAGGTGGTGTTAAGTAACGATTTGTTTGAGAAGCTTTAACTTTTATTTACTTCAACTTTACTCGGTTCCCGCCCAAGAGTATGATTACTAGCTAGTTATGCAAATAAAGAACTGTACAAGCCGCTTCGTTTTGTACAAGAAACTTTTTGTTTTGTAATAAAAGGAAACAACTCTATGAGACGATTGTTTGCTTTGATTTTAGCGATTTGTCTTTGGTCCAACTTTGCCCCCCCTGCCCAAGCGCTTGGGGCTAACCTGGTACCTTGTAAAGACTCTCCCGCCTTTCAAGAGCTAGCAAAAAATGCCCGTAACACCACCGCCGACCCCCAATCAGGGCAAAAGCGGTTTGAGCGTTATTCACAGGCACTGTGTGGTCCCGAAGGTTACCCTCACTTAATTGTTGATGGTCGCCTTGATCGGGCTGGTGACTTTTTGATTCCCAGCATTCTATTTTTGTATATTGCTGGCTGGATTGGCTGGGTAGGCCGTGCTTACCTGCAAGCCATTAAAAAGTTATCAGATACCGAAGCCAAAGAAATCCAAATCGATCTTGGTTTGGCACTACCGATTATCGCCACAGGCTTTGCTTGGCCTCTAGCAGCGATCAAAGAACTCCTTTCAGGCGAATTAACTGCGAAAGATTCAGAAATCACTGTTTCTCCGCGTTAATTTTTCCTAACTCAATTCATTTGTTTTGGAGACTAAATTCATGGCAGATAAAAGCGATCAATCGTCCTATTTGATCACATTTCTTTCTACGGCTCCAGTGGCAGCTACTATCTGGCTAACCATTACAGCAGGGATTTTAATTGAATTTAACCGCTTTTTCCCTGACTTACTTTTCCACCCACTACCATAAGTGGAAAATGGAATTTCATGCTGAATATTGTGTCATGGGATTACTGAGTCTAATTAGGCGAAAGTATCACTCAAATTAGCAGGAAACATTGGTGATGAAACTCGTAATGCTGTAAATAGCTTGCGAGTTTCATACTTTAATAAAAGCAGGTAAATTAATTTTTCTAAACTTCTTAGCCAAAAAACATCTTTAGCTACAATTATTATTAATAATATAAAAATGCCACAATTCTAATTTAGAGGCGAACACAAAATATGGCGCAAGCAGTAAATTCAGCGAAAAATTCCCCCAGCGATCCCAGAAATCGTGAGGTTGTGTCTCCAGCAGGACGTGATCCTCAGCAAGGAAATCTAGAAACCCCGATTAACTCCTCTCCCTTAGTTAAGTGGTTCATTAATAACTTGCCCGCCTATCGTCAAGGTCTTAATCCTTCTAGACGTGGGTTAGAAGTTGGCATGGCTCATGGTTACTTACTATTTGGACCTTTCGCTAAATTAGGTCCTCTACGTAATGCAACTAATGCTAATTTAGCTGGATTACTTGCAGCTATTGGCTTGGTGGTGATTCTCACTGCCTGTCTATCCCTGTATGCCAATAGCAATCCTGAGAAAGCACTTGCCAGTGTAACTGTCCCCAACCCACCAGTAGATGCTTTTAACTCCAAAGAAAGCTGGAATAATTTTGCCAGTTCTTTTTTAATTGGTGGGATTGGCGGTGCAGTCGTCGCTTATTTCTTGACTAGCAATTTGGGACTCATTCAAGGTCTAGTTGGTTAATTTAATTTTTTGATAATTAGGCATTGGGCATTGGTAATAGCTGATTGTGAGTTATGTTTCAGTATTACCCATGCCTGATGTCCTATTTTTTTATTCCCTGGACACAAAGGAAAAGCTGCGCTCTTCTTCTGTGTCCTTTTTACTTTGGTGTAAAAATGCTTAGTATCAAAGAGTTTCAACTATCCAAATAAAGTTGCTTCTATGGCTTTGAGGGCATTTTCTAAATCGTCATTAACGATTTGAACATCAAATTCGTCTGCGGCTTGGATTTCTTCTTGGGCGCGGCGTAGGCGACGAGCGATCGCTTCTTCAGAATCTTGGGCGCGACCACGGATGCGGCTCTCCAATTCATTCAGGGAAGGCGGTAAAATAAAAATGCTGAGAGCGCTAGGGAAGGAAGCGCGGATTTGTCTTGCCCCTTCTAGTTCAATTTCCAGCACCACTAATTTGCCAGAGCGGACTTGGTTAAGCACAGCTTCACGGGGAGTACCGTAATAATTACCAGCAAATTCTGCCCACTCCAAGAATTCACCTTCGGCAACTAATTGTTCAAACTTACTGCGGCTAATAAAGTAATAATTTTCGCCGTTAATTTCTCCTGGACGAGGAGAACGAGTCGTCACGGATACAGAATAGTAAAGTTCCGGATGACGTTTTAACAGCTCTTGCATTAAAGTGCCTTTACCAACCCCACTGGGGCCAGTTAAAACAATTAGCCTGCCTGGAGAGGGGCTTTCTTTGGTGGGAGCATCACTCTGGATAGGTAAAACTTGCATCATCCGTTCAAACTGTGAATTAATTATTAGACATTATTCATGAGTCATTAGCTGTGTTTTCGTTATCAGATAAACTTTTGACGAACGAACTTGTAGCACGGGTGACAGAAAACTTGTCTAATTCACATGGTACTGCCGATGTGGTGCAAATAGGGGTAGGGTTATCGACCTATATTAAATCAGTTCTCTACAGTATGATGATCACGAGAAATCACAAACCGATTCGCTACCGTTTCCGGTTGAATGGCGGAAAGAATTACGTGGCTGGAATCAGTGATAATTACAGCCCTTGTTCGCCGTCCGTAAGTTGCATCCACTAATTGACCTCTATCCCGTGCATCGGTAATGATCCGTTTAATCGGGGCAGACTCTGGACTAACGATGGCAACTACTCGGTTGGCAGACACGATGTTACCAAAACCAATGTTAATTAATTGTATTTCCATAAAAAAACTGACACCAAATATGGTGTTACAAGCTTGTAAGGTAATTATTCCATGTTATAGCCAAAAAACGGGAGTTACAACGCTTTACGTTTAGCAAGCTTGAGTTTTTAAATGACAAATGGTTGTTTTAGCTGGTAAATAGCTGGATACAATGAAAATCTGCCCCAGGATGTATGCGGAACTGTAAAAATACAATCTAATTAACTGCGTAAATTTATTTGAAGTTAAATTTAAATTAAAACTGAGCGTAGTGGGAATTTTCCTCAGTCTAAAGACTGTAATCAGCAAATATTGTTTCTTTGACCCATACATTACCCAATTACTCTTGACAAGAGTATCACAACAGTGTAATGGTGTAAATTAAAGCAGCTACAGAGATCAAAACAAGTGTCATGCTAGGGTTTTCGTGTCATGAGTCGCACTTCCAGGTCTTGCGGGTTTTGATACGGTAATCGTTCCGAAATGAACCTTTCCGATTTGTCTGAAATTTCAGGTTTAAATCTAGATTGATCTTCTGATACTGCCTCACAAACTTCATTGAGGCAATTATGGACAACCAAAAAGGTGGTTCAATCGTTTCGCGTGTAGCTATTTTTTGGGATTGGCAAAATATTCGAGCCAGAAACTGAGAGAACTAGCTAATGAATTCTATTTCTTCAGCGATTTAGAAATCTACAGTTTGCGGCTGAATCAGGGCATTAAAGACTACCATTCTATACCCAAAATAGTCAAGAGACAAAAAAGAAATGCACGAATTGTTAAATTTTCACAACGAAAAGCTTTTGCTGCAAGCGTTGACTCACCGTTCTTATGTCAACGAACATCCTGGTGAAAAGCATAATGAGCGCTTGGAGTTTTTAGGCGATGCCTTACTCACCTTTATCAGTGGAGAGTATCTTTATACTCGCTATCCAGATATGGCAGAAGATCAAATGACTCGCCGCAGATCGGCATTAGTGGACGAAAAGCAACTGGCTAAATTTGCAACTGAAGTAGGTTTAGATTTTAAAATGCGCTTGGGAAGAGGAGCAATTCACGATGGAGGATTTCAAAGTCCTAATTTATTAAGTAGCGCCTTTGAATCTGTTGTGGGAGCGTATTATTTAGATCGCGATCGCAACATTGAAAAAATTCGCCCAATTCTTGAAGAGTTATTTAACTCTGTCCCGGAAGCGATTATGGAAATCCGTTCTAATGTCGATTCAAAAAATCGATTGCAAGAGTGGGTACAGGCAAATTGTGGAGCTGTACTACCCAAGTACGTCACCGAACGCATCGGAGGCGAGGATCATGCTCCAGAATATCTGGCTCAGGTTTTTGTTGGTGATCAGCTTTACGGAGCCGGAAAAGCTCGTGGTAAGAAGGAGGCTGAAAAACAAGCTGCGGAAAATGCCTTATCTAATCTCAAAAAACAGGGTTTAATTTAGTTCTTGTTTTGGTGTCTTGGTGGTTAAGAGAATTATTTTTTCACCACCAAGATATAAATAAGACTCAATTTTTAGTTGTCTTTTTCAGTTCTTGCCATCTTTGTTGCAGTTGATTCAAGTTAGGTGAATGATCTCCATAACGCCAACCGACATAAGCTTGGCAAATTTCATCTATTACCTGAGCCGTTGCTGGGGGGTGATGCTGATGTGATCCCCTGGCATACTCTAGGGGTGTCTGTGCTGGATGTTTACCCAAGCCTTTTTCAGCTACCCATTGCAGCATTTGCTGATACAGATTTTCCATCGGGGGTAATTTTTTTAACCAACGACGCTTAAGCCACTGTTGCCACTGTCCCCAACCCAGCCAACCCAAAAATGCTGTTGATGTTGCCAAGATTAAGCCAGTTAATACACCTAGCCAACCTTGGAAAAATAAAGCCAAAAACCAAGCTATCGCTCTAACTAACCAGCCAAATATTATCCCAAATAGAGTGTTTAAAAACCCTGTGACTGGGCTTGGTAACCAGCTAGCTACCCATTGCCAAAACTGCCGCAGCACACTAAAAGTTTGAATATCCTCAGTGGAAGGAGGAATCAAAGGATGATTGGGAATGGGATCAAAAGCAAACCAGCCATATCTAGGGAAATAGACTTCTGTCATCGCGTAAGCGTCTGTGTTACGGACAACGTACATCCCTGTAAATGGATTAAACTCTCCTGCACTAAAACCAGCTACCAATCTGGCCGGGATGCCAATAGAACGCAGCATCACAGTGAGAACTGTGGAAAAATGGTCGGGATAGCCGCCTTTGTTTTTGAACAAAAATGCTTCTACCAAGTCTTCGTCTTCGTTCAAAAAGGGCAGTCCTAAAGGATTTTCGGGAATAGAGTAGTTTTGTTTGAGGTACTGCGCTAGGTAGAGAGACTTTTCATAAGGTGAATCTAGGATTTTGGCAGAATTGGCTATGCGTTCTTGATTGTAATTAGCCAGGATTTCTTCAGTCCGTTGCCGAACTTTTTCAGTGATTTCCGTTGGAGTTTGTAAATAATAATTTTTAATTCCAGGGGGATATTTAGTAGAAGCCTGTCCTAATAAAGTGCGATCGCGGTATGGTACTTGCGAAACCACAGTGTAGGTCATTCCTTCTGATAATCCTACAGGCGATCGCAAACCATTTTCTTGATCAACAGCAATAATCGGCGCGGGATAATAGACTTCTTTGGGATGAGCCATAGCCGGAATCAAGTTAGGCAATTCTGACACCACTGTGTAAGTTTGCACTATTTCTCGACTGCGACCTATAAATATTGGTAAAGGCAGACGAATTTGGTAAGACCAAGGCGCTCGCCTGTGGGTAGTAACTTCCTCATTGCGAGAAATCTCCCATCCTTGCCCCGTGTAGCGGTCAAACGCCAGCACTCGCCAAAATCCTTCAATCTGCGATCGCACCCGCATGACTACCTTCGGTGTCATCTCTCCCCGCAGGTTCTGGTTCATCTGGCTATTAAAACCGTAATAAAAGTTATTATCCAGTTGACCGTTTTGGTCTTCGCCATCGCCACGACCACTACCTTGATTACTGCCCCTACCTTCACGGACATAACCAGGATTAATAATTGTCTGACCTGTAAAATCATCCGGAGCATTGATCGGGGTGCTGACAGGAAAACTCCGCAGTTGATAGCCAGGAAATCGCGGTAAAACTGCAAAAATTGCCAGACCCAGCCCGACAATTATCAAGAAATTGAAAGTTAAGAATTTAAAATTTAGAATTGCAGAATTTTGCTGACCAAACTTTTTATTTTTTATTTTTAATTGCTGAATACCGAGATGAGAGCGATAGTTTAAGACTAAAGTCGGCAATGCGATCGCGAGAAATAATAGCAGCATTGGGGCAAAAGCCAAAGTTTGGCTGAGTGTTGCTGCCACACCCAATAAAATCAAACCTATAACGATGCAATAGCCCAAGCTTTTGCGCCGGGGCATATCAAAGCTGTGGAGTATTTGCAGTTGAATCAATAACTCTGCCAAAGCCACCCGCGTATCGTTCAGTTCTCCCAGCAACCGCCCAAAAAAGGCAACTAGTGTAATTAACATTCCGATGGCGATGCAGAACTTAACTGGAATATTGGCACTGCGGCGACGGTAGTAACTCCAGCTCGTACCAACTATACTTAACGGCACAGCCCACAGACTGAATTGAGTCTCAGCCGCAATATCAGTTGCCACAACTCCCACGATTACCAACGCTAGCACTAGTACCCGTAAAGAAATTGCATCTTCCACTTCCCTTGAAGCTGATCCCCCGACATTTTGTCGCCAGTAACGACCTATAGGTAGAAGCCAAACCTGATTGATCCTAGATAACTTAAACATTGAGAATATAAACAAAGGGATGTTGTAGATGCCATAGACACAATCTTTGGAAGTAAACTCATACCAATTTGAAAAAAAAATCGACAGATACAATCATTTGGTCACCCAGATTGAGTCTGACTTTTTTAATTAGAAATTACAAATTGGTATAACTATTTTGCTTGCTCCTCTGTGATTTTTCACACGAGTGCTTCTAAAAAAAACATCAACTCCCCGAAGGCGAGCTATGTCCGTTTTAGGATCTGATAATTGTGTCATTTTCGCTGCGGTTTTCAAATTTCAAAGAAAAACTCATAACCGCTTGTGAATAAAGTAGAAACCCTAATGACCGATTGTTACTCAAGGATAAGATTCAAACCATGATCACCATCTGATCTATCGGTGTAAATCAACCTCAAAAGATCACGGTGGTCATTTCCACTAAATCGTGGGACTAATCACAAACAGCAAAGGCTGTTGGTCTAGTTCTGGAAAATCAACTTCCAGAGTATAAACGGGAATTGGTTGATTACAGTATAATTCTACACTCAAATTTCCCGGAGTTGCAGACTTTGCTACTGCTTGGTTGCCATTTCCTTGTAATTTCAAAATACCTGGAGCGGGTAACTCACAATTAACCCTCAACTGCGTCAGCTGATCTTGAGACTGGTATTCAACCCTCAAAGTCAGAGTGCCAGCGCTGGTGAGCCATTGTCTTTCTACCACAGGATTGGCTGAAGACACTGGTAAAGTCAAATTATCTAGCAGTTGTTTAGCAGCTAGTAATGACAATGCCATCTGCTGACGTGGTTGTAAATCTGAGTAATCATCCTGAATTTCAGCCATTGTATCCAGAGTATTCACAGACCGATAAGTGCTTCTCAGCACCAATCCAGCTAAATCATTGATTGTCTGTGACTCATTGGGGAAAAAGCTCTCAACTACCTGAACTAGTTTTGCCCCTAGAGGTAGCGAAGATGTGATCAACCCTTGACATTTGGCCAATAACTCTTGGAAAACTTTCTCTGGTAAAGGGATAGGCAGATTCAGCTTGGACTGCTGTGCTATCCATCCCCAGTTAGGACTTAAAGCCAGCGATCGCTGTTCCAAAAATTCTGGATACTCTACTATTTGAGACTCCCAAGGAAATAAAGGAGGCTGGTTTTCGACTTCGATTTGTAACCGACGTTTGAGGACGGCTTGGAAACGTTCTTGCACAGTAGGAATTTCTCCCAATTGAAAGGTTTGGGGCATTCCTCCCAATTATGGCTCACCGCCTGTAAAGGCCGCTACCTCCTTGAGAGGGTCGTATACCCCGTCAATTACCTCACACTCTACCAATTGAGGCTCGTTGGTGTTAGCTTTATTTGCCAACAACCAATCGAGTAAATCGGTTTGTAAGGATTCTGAGTCACTATTCATGAGTAGATGCACTTGATCCGGACACTAGGGAGTTACGAATTTCCCATGCTTGTTCCAGAATTTTAAACCACCGTTTTTGCAGTTGCGCTGTGGATAACCCTAAAGTTTTGGCAATTTTTTCATCTGGCTGTCCTTCTTGTTTCAATTCTAGTAACGAGCGCTGCTTGTCGTCCAATTGCGTTGTATAATCTTGCCATTGCTGCGGAGTTAAACCCAAATTAGTGTGCAGTGAGGCTTCCAACCACTCGTGAACTAATTCCCAACGGTGTAACAAGGCAAACCGAATCAGATGATATTTAAAGCGTTGCTGTAAGTAGTCGCGCTGACGGGGAGTCAAACCCAAAATTGACTCAATTTCCTGAGTTGATAAATCCTGAAGACGGAGAGAGAAATAATCAGCACAATCAGATTGTTGCCGTTGTGCGAGATAATCCATTAATTCTGTAACCACAACCGAACGCAGAGTATCTTCTTCTGGTTCCGGTTCGGGTTGCATGGCCATTGCTGAACGCAATTGCTGTACTGCTGGTTCTTCCCAAGAACCGTCATTGTCATTGGAACTACCTTCTGCGGCTTGTTCGATATCTACGCTGGTTTCCTGGGGTTGCTGTTGCGAAAAAGTTTGCGCCCGCAGGATAATTAGCTGCTGTTGTCGCCCTGGTAAGGGAATGCGCCGCTTACCATAGCGCTCAGTAAATGCCATGTACTCTGCCAATTCCAGGAGAGTTTGAGGACGATAAGTAGGACCCATTTGGTTTTCCCGCCGGAAAGCATTTAAGGCTTCCAGATAAAAACCCTGGAGGAAATCTTCAATAATTGTCAATCGTCCTTGATAGCTTAACTGCCTTTGAGGAGGATTAATATAGCGATAAATAATTGCACTCAGAGTACTGTGTAACTCAACCCTACCCCGACTTGAACCCAACTGATAATATCTGAAACACTGTTGCAGCCGATGTCTGGCTAGGGAAATAGCCGAGCTTTGGATATCACCGGAAGCTTGAATACGTTTACTCTCTTGACAAATCCGGTAGACTTCGGTGGTAATTCTGGAGGCGACATCATGGCAATTCTGCTTTGAAGCTTTAGTTGATTCCTGAAGCTCTTTGTATAGGAGTTGAAATGTTCCCTCAACGCCGATAGAATTGTCTCCCTGAACGGTTGGGGTGGGAACTGTTGTGGTTGGAATTGTTGCGGTTGCGGTTGAATTCATAGTCTCGGTTTTCAAAAGACCCTAAAATACTTAAGTAAAACCTGTGACGACAGTGGGTGTTGGCTGGCTGTTTAAATTTGCGTATAAGCTAAACGCAGGCTAGTCCAGTGATTCGGATGTGCCTATTCTTATTGTTCCCATTGATGGGATAGTTCACAATTTGATAGATGCTTTTGCCATTACCCACCGAGTCGTTTCCAAGTCATTATGGATTTAAAATCACAAATTCAATTGCTGATTAATAATGCACCCCGCGATGGCTTAACACCACATCTTGTTTCAGCAATTGCTCCTGTATTGATCGCGATCGCTAAAAAATTACGCCATTCCCAGTACTATATTCTTCAAAATTCAGAAGAGAGCTGGGTTTTAACTACATTGAGCAATCGTGCAAATCCAGGATTAGAAAAGCGCGTCATCTACGCTTTTCCTACCATACAGGATGTCTCCCTAACTTCACCTGCTGGGCTTGACCCTCAAATGGTCGCTAAAATTGTTCCTGTTACCCATATTTTGTTCCAATTGGTGGCTTTAGAACCCGTAGATAGTCTCATTTTTTTGGAAACGCCGGGTCAGACCACTCATACCAGGGAAATCCAACGCTCAGAATTGCAAAAACTCTTGCAACAACAGATGAAACGACAGCAAAAGGGTAAACAGATCCCTCCAGATATTGCATAAATAAATTTTGCAGTGGAGATTCATTAGATACATCTAAGCTCCCCACTGCAAAAACTAAAAAAATTAATTTAAAAATCTCAAATTTGTTAATAAAGCCGACTAAGTACGTAGTCAGCGATATTGATTAGTGCCTTGCGTGATTCAGAGGGTGCAATCACCTGAAGATGATCAACTGCTAACTTGGCATGGTAAGCCGCTAATTCTCGCGCTTGCTGTATACCTTGACTATCTTCAATCAGATCCAGTGCTTGCTCTAAATCTCCTTCTTGGTCAAACTTCCGTTCAATGAGCGCTTCCAGGTCTGGTTTTTCGGCTAACGCAAATAAAACAGGTGCGGTGAGATTGCCACTTTTGAGATCAGATCCGACTGGTTTACCCAAAGTATCTGTTGTACTAGTGAAATCTAAAATATCATCCACAATCTGAAATGCCAGACCGACATGACGGCCATAGTTGTACAAATGTTCGGCAGTTTCTAGGGAAACGTCACTAAGTAATCCAGCTGCTTTGGAACTATTGGCAATTAAGGAGGCTGTTTTGTAATAGCTCTTTTTGAGGTAAGTCTCTATAGAGATGCCATGATCAAAACAATTTATTCCTTGCTGGATTTCCCCAGTCGCCAGATCCATAATCACTTCTGAGAGTAGTTTCACCACCTCCAAATTATTTAAGTTGGCTAAATACCAGGACGATTGAGCGAAGAGAAAATCTCCTGCTAGGACAGCAATGCGATTACCGAACAGACTATGAACAGTCTCCACACCACGTCGCATTTGTGATTCATCTACCACATCGTCATGCACTAAGCTTGCCGTGTGAATCATTTCCGTGATTTCTGCTAGGCGGCGGTGACGCAGTGTTATGTCATTTTCTAACATTGTGGCCCGCGATATCAGCAGAACAATTGCTGGTCTAATACGCTTTCCCCCAGCTCCGAATAGATGTTCGGCTGCCATAAATAGGATGGGGTGGCGATTTCCAACTAGCTGCTTGAGGTTATCTGCTAATAGTCGCAGGTCTGCTTCCACAGGGGTAAACAGGGAGGTGGCTGAGGTCATGGATGGGCGGACTCTGGCTTAGGTTACGAAAGTTTACATATCCTACACTCATTTTAAGATAAGCCTGTGCCAGCGCAAAGTTTTGATGAGAGAATACCCGCTTATTTCCGGTCGGTTCGGCATAAACTGTTGAGATTGGCGAGAACTACAAATGGGATAGAATCCTTACGGCCACCCTATAAAGCTATGTTTCCTCCTCAGAAAAATATCCTGTGCGTCAGGCAAATATTTTTTTTGGATATTTGTTGGCTAGATCCTCCAAAGTCAAGAAATCAAACTTACTGAATATTTTTTGTATATTTTCGAGGTGATAGTACCTCTTGTGTTTTGTGTAAAGACTCTAGTACAAGGATATTGCTGTTTTTCTCAGGAATTCATTTTTGGTGATCAGCATTATAGGTTACATATAATCCGAAATTTTCAAGACTCTATCTAAATAAAAGTAAAAAAATATACAGTTATTAATAATGTATGGATGGCTAAGTTCTCCCACCCCTGTTTTTAGCTAGCTAGAAATTTTTCAAATTTCACCCCAAACTGGGCTGAAAACTCAGGATCATTGTGTTACGCTAAAATATAGGAATTTTAAATTTTTCAGAACTCATTTTTCCCAAGTAAGTTGCTTTTAAGTAATTTTACTCATTGGGTAGTGAGTCTCTAAAATAAGTCGTAGCTGTCAACTAAGAATCAAGAATTAAGAAAATTATTTCTTTGTTCTTTGCACGGCAATTAAGCCTCCGGAAGTGGAGCCTTGCGGTATCCTTATAGGTTATGCGCTGCAAGCTTTTAGCATCTGTTGAATGCTAAGGCTGCTCTGGTCATAGAGGTATGCCAGTAAATAATGCAGACTAAGTAGACTGCTGAGGAGTGCAGTTGAGATTGCTGTTGAGCAATTTAACTGCTGTGGTGTGTGGTCTGCAAAAAACTCAGTTCAATAATTATTTAATTAACCGTAGATAGTTCTAAATTTACGGGGAAATTTAGTATAGCAAACTACAGCCATCAAGGATTAACTTGGTTGGTTGAATTTCTTCTAATTTAAAAAAATTACATACTCCATTAAAAAAGGTGCTGGTAGAACGATGATTTACGGGAAGATACCTATGTTGACTTTTATTTTAGCTGCTGGATATTTGTTTACAGTCTACCTATTATTAGCGCTGGCAAAGAGAATCGGCAAAAGCTCTGCTGCTAAAAATTTACCTGCGACTAACCCAGGAAAACACGAGCAAAATGTGTCAATAACTCCTCATGTGACTGAGGTAGTTAATAGTCAATAGGCTAGCACTGCTACCCACAAATCAAAAGTCAAAATCTTAAAATTGGGAAATTGCGGTATCAGTGAAATCCACATTCTCAACCGTGGGCGTATGGCCTAGCCACTGCACACCAGATTTGGCAAACTGTTGTGGACAACCACTGACAGCGAAGCGAGTTGGTTGTGGGGGGTGTGTATTGCTTAAGCCGAGTAGGTCTAATTCTTGATTACAAGCTGCGACAACGTGAACAGCTGGGTCAACTAGTTTGACTGGAGAAGGGAGGAGCGATCGCAGTATTGGTGCAAGATGGGGATAATGGGTACAGCCGTAAACCAAGGTATCAATTTCTTGCTGTATTAACGGCTCTAAATATGAGCGTGCTACTTCAGTAGTGTAAGGGTCATGGATGCGATTTTGCTCAATGAGTGGCACGAATTCAGGACAACTGACTTGCCAGACTTGGACATTCGGATCAATTTCGAGAATAGCGTGGCGATAGGCATTACTTTTAGCTGTGGCTGGGGTAGCAATGACACCGATACGTTTTCCTTGCATCACTGCTGCTTTAGCTCCCGGTAGGATAACTCCGAGAATAGGCATACTAAACTCCCTACGGACTATTTCTAGTGCGAGGGCAGAACTAGTATTACAAGCCATAATCACCATTTTTACACGTTGCTGTTGCATCCAGTGGAGGATTTCGCGCACATACTGTAGAATTTCTGCTTGTGAACGAATGCCATAGGGTAGCCGAGCTGTATCTCCAAAGTAAATAATTGATTCATTGGGGAGATGCCGATAAAGTTGACGCAGTACTGTCAGCCCACCCACACCACTGTCAAAAACTCCGATGGGGGCGCGTTGAGGCTCTTTATCAGAAAAATCGTCAAGATTGTCGTCAAAGATGGAGGATGAATACACAGGTAGATATTGATTGAAGTTTTGGGATATAAAATACAAAATGTAGCAGAAAATTCGTAAAAGTATTTTTAATGTAGACTGTATGATTTACATTTAGTCATAATTAGCCGTTGGTATCCTTCCCTACGGGACGCTGGGCGAACAAAGACGCTAACGCCAACCTCTGAATCATGTTCTAATGGTGGTCATCAACAAAATTTTACTTTAGCCGATAGAATACATAAATGTGAAAACTGCGGCCATGTTGAGGATAGAGATGAAAATGCCGCAGTTCACATGAAAAATGAGGGTTGAAGAGTTTTTAATCTCTCGTTGTAGAGTATCGTAGCTGACGGCGGATTGCCCACCGTGGGCAGCATCGAAGAAAACACCAAAACTATTTTATGTCTGGTTTGTCAGGATTTATCTGGTGAATTATCTTCGTTGTAGATGCTGAAGGATACCACGAGCGATCGCATCCGCCATTTGATTTTGGTAAGCTGTGGTTCTGAGCCGAGCCGCATCCTCAGAGCCTGTGACAAAACCCACTTCTACCAGAACCGAGGGCATAGAACTGGCTCGAAGGACGTAAAATCTGGCTTGCCGCACTTTTCTATCTCGGATAGTGACATTTTGAAGAATGCTGCTATGAATCGAGCGAGCTAGACTCTGACCACTCTGGAAATAATATGTTTCCAAACCATTGACATCCGGACGACTCATACTGATGGCATTAGCATGGATGCTGACAAATAAATCAGCGTTCGCTCGTTTTGCTAAATCAACTCGTCCTGG
Source organism: Nodularia sp. LEGE 04288 (assembly GCF_963896525.1). Classification (NCBI taxonomy): domain Bacteria; kingdom Bacillati; phylum Cyanobacteriota; class Cyanophyceae; order Nostocales; family Nodulariaceae; genus Nodularia; species Nodularia sp. LEGE 04288. Next base: position 142,792 of record NZ_CAWQOY010000094.1, on the reverse strand, counting down.
AAGGCTGACGAAATAGTCTGAATCCCTCGTTAGTACGGCTTGTACACCATTTTGCTCTAAAATCGCGGCTATCCTTTTGCTAATGGGCAAAGCGACATCTATCTCACGCAGTCCCCTAATACCAATTGCGCCTGGGTCTCTACCACCGTGTCCGGGGTCGATCATGACTACAGTTCTGGTTCTCGGTGCTGGACGTGGCGCTGGCTGGGGTCTGGGTGGGGGAGGAGCATTTGGACTTGGTAGTTGCCCTTGGGTTGGTGGTGGTAGGGGTGGTAAGGCAACTGGGGGTGAAACCATAGCCTGACGAGAACCTCGTAACTGTAGAGCCAAAATCTGGTTGCTGACTTGGTTTAGTTCCCCAAGTTGCACTCCTGCTGCTGGTTGCACCAAGATAACTACTGCATTATTTTGAGGTTGCAAGCGTACCCGGAGGATGGGACTATTGGCACTAAAATCTGGGCCTCTAACGTTGGCTGCTAACTTCGCATTGGGAATAGTGATTCGGAACAAACCGGATGATCTATCCCATCCACTAGTGGCATTGACTGTTTTATCTGATCTAATCAGTAACTGCGTCTCATTATTAGCCAATTCTATAGCCTGAATAGTTGCTGGCGAATTATTGGCTACTGGTAGGATGTTGGCAGTGGCTGGAGGTGCTGGCTGGTTGTTCTGTGAGTTGTTGGCATGATTATTTCCCGGTAATCTGACAACACGAGAGGGTAAAGCCACCAAACCGCCAGTGCTACTATTCGTTACCCCCCAGTCTGGCGTATCTTTGTTTACCCGCAAAGTCATGCGGACACCAGGTGGTTGGCTGTTTAAGGGAGTTAATTCGACACGACTCACACCATGTCTGTTAATTTCATTATTTCGCTGCGTCAGACTGGGTGACAAACTCGCGTCGGCAATATCCATAAAAATGGTATTGCGATCGCTGCTCCGATTGATTTTAACTTGAGGATTGCCGCCACTAGTCCGAAGAAACAACCCATCACCTGTTACCTGTAGGTTCTGAATTTGAGTTTTGCCTACTGTGGCGCTGGCAACTTGATTAGAGAACTCCGGTTTGGTATTAGCATCAGAATCAACGGTTACCACATTGTAGATATTTGTGGCAGAAGATTCTGCTTGCTCTGCTGTTGGCCTTGGTAATTGTACCCTCCAGCGATTGGCACTGACGTTTTCAAATTGCACCTGCTGGGGGTCTAGGGTATAGCCAGGACTGAGTTCAACAACTAAACGCGTTGTTTGGGGGTCAAACTGCGCCACACGGACAGCACGAAAAGCTCCACTGTACTGTTGCGTTGACTGGGGTCGCCCAAAGGTTGTACCTGGTAGATCAATTACCAGACGCGTCGGGTTGAAGACGAGTTCTGCCTTGGGTTGAACAGCGCCGTTTGTGTTGATTTCTAGACGATTTTGATTGGCATCAAAACGCCAAGATTCCAGTCTTGCTGCTACAGCCGGCGACGATAGTAAGACGATAGTTCCTACAGTACTGGGTAGTAACCAGTGTAATTTCACAATCCTTTCTCCTGATTCGCGTTCATGGGAGCCATCAATATCTCAACATATTGGCTAATCGTCACACTGTTACAACCTAATCTTAATCTTTGATACTTCTGTGACTTTTGTGCTGGTATAAAGACACAATTAATGGCTTAAATTGCTAGTATGCCCTCTAACTTTGCCATCCTATCAGGATATAATATTCACGAGAACAAAGTATTTCAGATGCAACAAAAGGATCACCAAAATTAACCACACTCAGTCAATATTGGTGAGTGACACTTGACTTAGCCTTTTGATTGGGGCTGATTTTTCTAATGGCTGGCTGGAAATCAATTTTTTGAGAGAAATTTAACTAATTTTAATTGATCTGATCAAACTTGCGGTGACTTATGGATAATTGCTTTAAAGTATCTAAATTAACATTTAGAAGCAGAGTAAGACTGGCAAAATATAACATTTTGAATGCTAATAGTAGTGAGACAAAAACTCAAATTGACAGTCTCCAACGACGGAGATTTATGGATTATGTTTCCTGAAACTGGGGATAAGGGGCAATGAGGATTGGGGATTGAATATGAAACAAACTCTTTCCTCGTCCCTAACCCCTTATCCCTAGCCCCTAGTACAGCACGGCGTAAATAGCATAACCATTTTAAATCTATGAAAAGCTCATAGAATAGGCTTTTTGACTTTTGACTCCTTCGGGGTTTGCCAGTCGCTCATGGAAGAAACCTCATTGGTGTTAGCCTCTCTTCAAGGGAGAAGACCGTTCTGGCTCACTTTGGAATTTTGAATTCCGCCTTGCGGTACTAGCCCCTCAAATTACTTAGCTTTTTGATGAATTATCCCCATAATTTGGGCTGTCTTCCCGATTCTTACCATCGTTTACGGTAGACACTATCGATGAAGGTGTTTCGACAATCAACGGTGTCCCAGTAGCTGCGTCTAAAATCAGTTTGTCTGAGTCAGCTACCAAGTTGTCTGATTCTGGAAATACGAACCGTAACAATGGGGGAGCTAAAAAGGTTGTAGTGATCACCATCATGATAATTGCTGCCCCCAGTGATTTAGAAAGAACACCGCTAGCAGCACCGACACCAGCAAAGACTAACCCGACTTCACCACGAGGAATCATTCCCACACCAATTGCTAAACGGTTGATTTGGGGTTGACCAAACACACTGAAACCTGTAATCACTTTACCGATAATGGCCACTGCGATCAGGAAAGTTGCCATAATTAAACCTTCTCGATTGCTGGGGATGGCTGGGTTCAAGACTCCCAAGTCGGTTTTGGCCCCAACAGTCACAAAGAAGATTGGCACTAGGATATCGGCAATAGGTATAATTTGCTTTTGCAATTCTTTGCGTTTATCGGTTTCCTCTAAGACCAAACCGGCGGCAAAAGCTCCCAAAATTGCTTCTAAATGGATGACAGAGGCAAAGTATGCCATCGCAAAAGCGAAGATCATTGCTGGTATCACCAGTTCGCCACGTGTTTTGAGTTGATTAGCGATCGCCACAAAAGTATTATTGAAAACATTACCTAAGACGACTGCTCCCACAAGAAAACCAGTGGCGCTGATAATCAGATAGATGACATTGCTCACGTCTACTGCGCCATCTTTAGCTAGGCTCGCAACTACTGCGAGAACGATGATTCCTAATACATCGTCCATGACAGCAGCACCCAGAATAATCTGCCCTTCTTTGGAAGTGAGTTTGCCTAATTCTGACAGCACCTTGGAAGTAATGCCAATACTAGTGGCAGTCAAAGCCGCCCCGGCAAAAATGGCTGGTACAGCACCGACACCAAACAAAACCATTAATCCCACAGTACCAGCAGCAAAAGGTACTACTACCCCCACGACTGCCACTATAGCGGCTTGGGCCCCCACTGATATTAAGTCTTTTAAGTTGGACTCCAAACCAATTTCAAACAGCAGAATGATTACACCCAGTTCTGCTAATACGGAAATGACCTCTGATTGTGCCTCAAATACTGCTGGGCTAGCTTCAGGAGTTAAACCCGCAGTGATTTGCAGGAAGGTCATGATTAAGGAGTTAGAACTGTCTGTGCCACCTTCTGGAAAAACTAACAGATGCAAAACAGAGATGCCCACAACCACACCTCCTAAGAGTTCACCTAAGACAGGCGGTAAACCTACTCGGTTGGATAACTCTCCACCAACTTTGCTGGACAGATAGATTACCACTAAACTCAGTAGGACTGCGCCGATCACCATTGAACTGTCTGCTGTTTCTGTTGTACTAGCCAGCAGGGGAAAATATACGTTGATTGCATCTAAAAACTGCATTATGTTGTGCAAAAGTCCTAATGTGTGCTGCGAAAATGCTTCTCTCTATTTTTACTACTTTATGGAAAGCAACATATATTCAAGATATCTGTTAAATTATTTTGTGCGGTCAGTCAATGAAATCAGGCGTTGCCAATAAAATTCCGATACTGGCACAACAGAGAGTCTAGGAAGCCGCAGCAAATCAAAGTCAGTAAATTGTTCATTTTGCTTGATTTGGGCTAGTGCAAGAGGCGCAGAGACTCTTCTGAGTGCCTTGACATCCACAACTACCCGTTTGGCATCGTTGAATGTTGGATCAGCATAAGGTTGAGTGATCACCTCTGCTATCCCGATAATCTGTCGTTCTTTGCCTGTATGATAGATAAATGCCAAGTCGCCAAGAAGCATATTCCGTAAATGTTTGAGCGCTAGAGCATTGTTTACCCCATCCCAAACTGTACTACCATCCTGTTCTAGATTAAAGTAGGAATATTTTTCTGGTTCAGTTTTCAGCAGCCAGTATGGCATCAAAGAATCTCCCCAAGTTTTAATTTAATTTTTATAGTTTCCAAAAATGTAACCGTCCCTACTTTAGACTATGGCAGTGTCAAACTAAGAACATATGAAAAAGTGCTGAAGCGCAAAGTCCAAAGCGGGGTGTGAACCTGTGCGGTGTAATGACAGAGGTGATTAATCGCTTCTGTACAAAGCAGTGCTGTTAGCAGATGTAGAATCTTTTCAGAGGAGTGCAAATTTTATGTATAGACCCGCTTTATCCGGTTCTTGGTTTCGGGCTGGTAACGGTTGGAAAATTTTACCATTAGCTTTGTTAGTATGTATTACTTTTATCCCTTCTGGGTTAGCCCAAGAAAAAGAAAAATTGTTGCGAACTATGACAGTTAGCGGTCGCGGTGTGGAAACAATTCCTACTACCCTGACACAAGTGAGTCTGTCTGTGGAGATTCAGGCTAAAACGGCAGAGTCAGCACAAGCAGAAGCGGCTCGCAGTTCATCAGCTGTGGTCGCTTTGCTCAAAAGCCGAAATGTGGAAAAATTACAAACTACTGGCATTCGCCTGAATCCAGTTTATAGTTACACCGATAATGTGCAACGAATTACTGGATATACTGCTAATAACACTGTGAGTTTTCGTATTGCTACCGATAAAGCGGGTACGCTTTTAGATGAAGCTGTGAAAGCCGGTGCAACGCAAATTAATGGTGTGAGTTTTATTGCTAGTGATCAGGCGATCGCATCTGCTCAACAACAAGCACTCAGACAAGCCACCCAAGATGCTCAACAACAAGCTAATGCTGTTTTCAGTACATTAGGTTTCCAGGCTAAGGAAGTGGTAAGTATTCAAGTCAATGGTGCAAGTGCGCCACCGCCTCCGATGTTGCAGCGTGCTGAAGTTGGTAAGTTAGCCAGCGCTGATGCTTCCACCCCTGTAATTGGTGGTGAACAGCAAGTAGAAGCATCGGTGACACTGCAAATTAGTTATTAGTCATTAGTTATTAGTCATTAGTCATTAGTCATTAGCAATGACCAATGATTGATTAAAAATGTTCTGAAGGCATATCTGCCATTCCACCTTCTGTATCCCGCTTGGAACCTAATAAATCTAGTTGATCTACTCTAATGACTGGCATAGAGCGGTTGGCTCCTGTTTGGCGATCGCTCCATGTGTCAAACTTTAAGGAACCTTTGACTCCAATTAAGCTGCCTTTACGGACATAATTACCTGCTACCTCTGCTGTTTTGTCCCAGAGTTCTAAGGTGAACCAGTCAGGTTCATCGCTGTTACGGGATTTACGTTTAACTGCTAATGTTAATCTACACTTCACTGTACCAGACTCAAAATATTTAATATCTGGATCGCCGCCGACACGACCAACAAGGGTGACAATGTTAATGCTCATGGCTCTGACCTTTTAGTACAAAATTACTGATATATTTTGATTTCGATCATAGCTAATTGTGAAGCTATTTAAAAATATGTGAAAAAATTAACAGTAAACCTGCGTATAAAAATGAGATAAATGATTGGTACAAATAAAAAAAGTATACGGATATATATAACTAATTAGAGAATATCAACAACATGGACACCTAATACCTAGTAAGGATTACTAAAGTTTCTCAGGAAATAGCTGGCCTGCTGGACTGACGGGAAAAAACATAATAAAATCCAGCACTATTAACTGTAACAGTTTTTAGCCAACAAGTATCGCAAAAAAGGGGCGTAGAAACGCGTGGGGCTTTTTAGGAACTTTCGCTCATCATGGGACATGGGTATCGATCTCGGTACTGCCAACACCCTAGTTTATGTATCTGGTAAAGGTATTGTACTCCAACAACCTTCTGTAGTGGCTATTGATCAAAACAGAAAGATCGCACTGGCAGTGGGGGAAGAAGCCAAAAAAATGCTCGGACGTACACCGGGAAATGTGATTGCTCTCCGTCCCTTGCGTGATGGAGTGATCTCTGATTCTGACATTGCCGAGCTGATGTTAAAACACTTTATCCAACTCGTAAACGGGGGGAAATCACTGATTTCCCCGCGAATTGTCATTGGCATACCCAGTGGTGTGACAGGGGTAGAAAGAAAGGCTGTGTCAAATGCAGCTATCGAAGCTGGAGCCAGAGAAGTGTATTTAATTGATGAGCCAATGGCAGCAGCTATTGGAGCGGGGCTACCTGTTTCCGAGGCCACAGGCAATATGATTGTTGATATTGGTGGCGGGACAACAGAAGTTGCCGTGCTAAGTTTCCAGGGTACTGTCATCAGTGAATCAGTACGCATCGCTGGTGATGAACTAAACGAGTCCATCATTATGTATCTGAAAAAAGTTCATAACTTGGTGATTGGAGAATGGACTGCTGAAGATATCAAGATTCGCATTGGTTCGGCTTATCCCAGCAACGAGCAGGATGATCTGATGATGGAAGTCCGGGGTATACACTTGCTTTCTGGTTTACCAAGAACTGTCACACTCAGAGGGGGAGAAATTCGTCAATGTATGTTGGAACCGCTAGGAGTAATCATAGAAGCTGTGAAGCGGACACTGGAACGGACTCCTCCAGAATTAGCCTCAGATATTATTGACAGAGGAATCATGATCGCTGGTGGTGGTGCTTTGCTCAGAGGCATAGATACTCTAATTAGTCATGAAACCGGGATTGTCACCCACATTGCGGCTGATCCTCTTTGTTGTGTTGTACTGGGAACAGGTCGGGTGTTAGAAAACTTTGACCAGCTAGAACGAGTTCTGAGTGGGCGTTATGGCAATAATTAGTCATAAACAACAGATATGGGCTTGTATTTGGGTTGCAGTTGAGTTTCATGTCAATAGGATCTAACATTTTAGGAATTGAGAAAAATAAGGTATAGATGGTTACTGTACGTCGTTGGTGGGAACGTAAATTACTACAAGTCGGGTTACTAACTGTAGTAGTGAGTAGTGCCTGGATGTTGAGACAGACGCAGGGTCATTTAGTGCTGGAAATGTACCAATTTGTCAGCCGTCCGTTGCAAATGTTACAAACAGGGACAAGTCCAGAAGAACGTCTTAATGATGCCCGCTTCTTGGAGTTGCAAACGCGGATAGCTGATTTAGAAAATCAAAATAAAAAGCTGAAAAATTTATTAGGCTACGTTGAGAAAGCCCCACTCTCATTACGCCCAATTCCAGCGCGGGTAGTGGGACGTAGTGCTGACCACTGGTGGCAACAAGTTACCCTGAATCGTGGCTCGAATGCTGGCATTGAAGAAGGCTTTATTGTCAAAACGGATGGCGGCTTGGTGGGTTTGATAGAGAATGTCACTCCTAATACTAGTCGTGTGTTGTTAATTAGTGACCTCAAGAGTCAAGTAGGTGTAACAATTAACCGCACATCAGCCAAGGGTGTTTTGCGGGGAGAGGCTTCGGCGGAGGCTGTACTGGAGTTTTATGAAAAAATGCCAAATGTTCAAGTAGGAGATTTAATTTCTACATCTACCTATAGTCAAAAATTTCCGGCTGGTGTGCCAGTAGGACGAGTTAAGTCTCTAGATTTGAAGCAATCTCCAGCATCAGTGGCAAAAGTTGAGCTTTTACCGCCAATACTGTCATTGGATTGGGTAGCTGTATATCCCTTCGTGCAAGATGCTGATTAGTCATAGCCGACAAACCCAGAATTGGCAAACCAAAACTTTAGTGAGATTATTTAAAATCTCTGACAATAATGAAGATGCCTTCATTTAGCGGTAGCAGGCATAGCAAGCCTAAAGCGCCACAGCGAAAATTTCCACTGTTTAATCACCCCCTTGCGTCCTGGCATCCCGGTATACTTAAACTGCTCAATTGGTCAGTAACGTTTGGGTCTGTGCTGTTTTGTTTACTGATGTTACCAACCCGCTTTTTGGGAATGGAATTATTGGGAATTGGGCCTAATTGGCTGTTAATTTGGGTGGTGGCTTGGAGTGTAAAGCGCTCGGTCTGGGAAGGAATATTTGCCGGTATAGTTCTGGGACTACTTCAAGATGCTATGACATCACCTGACCCTACCCATGCGATTACTCTGGGTTGCGTTGGGTTTTTGACTAGTGTGCTGAAAAAGCAGCGTTTTATCCAAGAAGATTTTATTTCTATTGCTTTAATTGTCTTTGTGATGGCAGTTGTGGCAGAAACTATCTTTGGGTTGCAATTAAGTTTGATGGGTGATACCTACGACGGGCAAAGCCTACGCAAAGTGGAATATATTTGGGCATATTATCAACGGGGCGCTCTGGCTTCTGCCATTCTCAGTAGTCTTTGGGCCCCTGTCGTTTATTATCCTTTGAATCTTTGGTGGCAAAAAATGAAATTGTTAGAGCCGAGTTAGAGAATCAGGTTTCTAAATTTTTCGAGAATTTGGGCAAGCACTGGCAATTTTGATTCGAGCTAGAGTTGAGTAAGATACCACATAGCAAACAGTAGCTCCTGGATATTACTGTTGAAGTATCACGACAGCAGCAGCTAGCGTGCAAAATATTGAAAGTACCGCCCAAAATTATGGATAATTTCCCAGTGGTTGCTCAACTAAATTTATCTCTAACCAATGATACTCAGGAAAATGGGCTGATATTGCGAACTGACAAAAGCCCTCTGGGCATCCCAGAAACAGAGCTGGCGCGATCGCCAGTTGAATCTGATTTCCCAGAGAAACAGAGAATCGGCAGTGACTTTGACCGGGCGATGATGCAACGGTGTTTGGCTCTGGCGCGCCTAGCTCTGGGTCGCACTTCACCTAATCCGCTAGTGGGGGCGGTTGTTGTTAAAGATGGAGAGATTGTCGGCGAAGGGTTTCATCCCTGTGCCGGTGAGCCTCATGCAGAAGTTTTTGCTTTGAAAGCAGCAGGTGTGGGCGCTGACTCGACCCAAGAAAATCGCGCTTGTGGTGCCACAGTTTACGTTAATCTTGAACCTTGTAATCATCATGGACGCACTCCCCCTTGTTCAGAAGCGTTAATCGCAGCTGGTGTGGCTAAGGTCGTTGTCGGTATCGTTGACCCAAATCCCTTGGTCGGTGGCGGAGGTATTGCTCGTTTACGTGCGGCTGGTGTTGAGGTAGTTGTCGGAGTAGAAGCCGAAGCCTGTTATCAGCTCAATGAAGCTTTTATCCATCGCATTCTCCATAAACGACCTTTGGGGATTTTGAAATATGCCATGACTCTAGATGGCAAAATTGCTACTACCTCTGGTCACAGTGCTTGGGTGACAAACCAAGATGCTCGTAATGAAGTTCATCAACTGCGGGCCGGGTGCGATGCCATAATTGTTGGTGGCAATACAGTCCGAAAAGATAATCCTTACTTAACCAGTCATCAGCTAGGAGCGCATAATCCCCTGCGGGTGGTGATGAGTCGTCAGCTCAACTTGCCTGAAGATGCCCGCCTGTGGCAAACTGCGGAGGCTCCCACTTTGGTGTTGACAGAGGAGGGTAGCTCACCTGATTTCCAACATTTCTTGCGCCAACAGGGGGTTGAGGTGGTAGAGTTAACATCCCTGACACCAGAATTGGTAATGACCAATTTATACGATCGCGGTTTTTGTAGCGTGCTATGGGAGTGTGGTGGTACTTTGGCCGCCAGTGCGATCGCTCAAGGTGCAGTACAAAAAATTCTGGCTTTTATTGCTCCTAAAATCATTGGTGGTAGTCATGCTGCGACACCTGTAGGTGATTTAGGTTTGACGATCATGACCGAAGCCCTGAACTTGGAACGGGTTCGTTGGCGTGTTGTCGGTTCTGATTGCTTAGTTGAAGGTTATTTGCCCCAAAAAAACTCATAGTTGTTAGTCCATAGCCAAGAGTTTTGACTATGGACTGTAGGCTATTACGAGTTGATTATTCTTAACATTGGCGCTCATAAGCAAGATCACGGATGAGGGTTAACCGAGACTGAATGTAGTCACTGAGGTAATCAGTTTCGTTGGGATCTAACGAGGCTTGCTTTGTAGTTTGTTTTACCAGCCACTGTACCAAGCTAGGATCGTCCATCTGCAATAGTATCCTAGCTTGAGAATTTTCCACCACAGACCAAAGCTGACGCAGAATTTTAGGAGTCATTAAGACCTCAATTTAATCATGAGCTTAGCTGTTTTTAGATTACACAATTTAGTCGGCAGATTACGTCTGCATATACAACCTGAGACAACTATTATTAAAAACTTAATAGAGGGATTTATAAGTTTATGAAGATTAAGTATTGCTTCACTACATTGATAAGTTAATAAAAAGTTACTTAAAAACTTTTTTTAGTATGGTTAGGACTTACGCACAAATTACGGAATAACGAACCACAGAAACGCAGAGAACACAGAGAAATAAGGGTTTGAGAGAGTTTTTGCGTAAGTCCTGATGGTAATTGTGTTTGATAGTTGTTTTAATCAAAATTATTTATAATTATGTCTTAAGTCGTCGCATTTTACTCAACTATTAGATATTTGCGAAATATAACAATTTTCCAGAGACTGTACTACATTAAAGAATAATCAACGACAGATGAACACAGATTTATCTGGGCTTTGTCTCAATGTATATAGCAATCCTCAATAATAAAGATCCCCGACTTCTTCAAGAAGTCGGGGATCTGAGCTTTTCGGTGTTTGCTACTTCTGCTGGGTCTGAATAGCATCCGGGGAAGATTTACACAGGGTTGTGTCCGGATACGACGATGAAACCCACAGAATCAAGCCGAATCTGTGGCTGACGAATACCGTCTAAAATGGCTGTACTCAACGCACTTTCTATTTGCAATTCTTCAGCGAGTGCAGAATCCTCGTTTTGCCGTTTAAGACGCAGGTTTAATTGCTCTACTTTTTTGTTCAATTTCTGTTCAGCAACTTGAGCATATTGTTCGTGCAATTCGATAAAGTCTGGATGGTTTAAGAGTAATTCCCCGGAACTACTACGGGCTTGAAGGCAGAAATTTTTCCACTCCCTAGCATCGACAAAAGCATCAATAATTCCTAAGCGCTCTTTTGCTAGATTAAAATCTCTGGATCTATCACTGTTTCTATCTTTATAAGGTCGTTGCAGGATATTTAAGAGCGATTTATCTTCAACCAAACTCATGGGATTAGAGCGACCATCAACAAAGATAGTTTCTAACATGGGGGGAAATAATGCATCAACCCGCCGCTTCAAAGTTTTGAATTGGGAATTATCTAGTTTGTGGGTTGTTAAAACCTGCTTTACGGCTTCTAAATGTGTTTCCACTACAAAATTGAATCGGAAACCAAACCATTCTTTACCTTCGGTAGCATCCCAAGTTTCATCAGTGCGCCATACAGCAAAAGCTTTACCTCTATCATCCCAATTTATATGGCTGACAAGTGCTTCTACTAATCCTTCGCCAATGCGAAAGAGTTTAGTACCAGAATTTTGGTTTGCTATCCGGCGATTGTAAGTACCAAATTGGTCTGTATTATTATTCGCAAAATGAGTTTTTAGCTCGTCTAGAGAAACCAAAGTGCGCGTTGTTGGTTGATAACGCTTAATTTCGGCTGAGTTGGGATTATTGACTGATTTAAATCCCAGCGCATCACACATCCAGCCTTCAACTGCTTGTTTGATTTCTACATGACTTGCATCGTAATCATCAAGGTCTTGAAAATACTGGGTGGTATTTTCGTCGAGAATATCGATTTCATCGAGTGCAGTTTGCTCGCTAATTTTTAAGGTTTCGGCGGTGATTTGTTGCTGAATTGGCGAAATCATAGCTAATAATCCCGCAGCACCTGATTGAAACAAAGCTGTTTCTAATTCTTTGAGTTTCTCATCTACATAAAATTGTAGACTGGCAATTGATCTTTCAAAGATGTCAAACCCATTTTTGAGAACTTGATACCAAGCATTTTGGGTGCTGTCTTCTAAGAAAGGACCAAGCAAGGCATAAGATTGAATTCCGATTTTGCTGCCAATGCGGTCAAATCTGCCGATTCTTTGCTCTAATTGATTAGGTGACCAAGGCAGGTCAAAGTGAATGAAGCAGTCGGCAAATTGCAGGTTAAGTCCTTCTTCTCCAGAGCGATCGCATACTAAAATAAAGCAGTCGGGATTATTCTGGAATCTAGTTAAGTTTTCCGCCACTTTTTCTCGTGGTTCGCCTAATTGATGGCTGGCGATTGTCTCTGCACCGAAGCTATGAGATAAACGCTCTACAATTTGTTTACCAGATTGGACAAAACTTGTAAATACCACAATTTTCGGCAGAACATCTCCAGGAATGGGTCTGCGAATTCTATGCTGTATTCTGGTGATTAATTCTGGCTTATTTCTGCGAACACTGGCGGAAATTTTGAAGTATGTGGCTAGCTGATTTAGTAGCACTGTATTCAAATTTTCTGTGCGTTCACCTTCATCTACAGGTTGACGCAGAATTTTTAAACAGGATTGCAAAATTTCTTCTTCCCCTGAAAATTTAGGGGTTGTAGTTAAGATGCGAAGCTCATTTTCTTTGAACTCTGGGATGAGTTGAGATGGGGTTTTACCTGTGAGACGGGCGTTAATTACCTGTTCTAATATTCCTAACCAAGTCCCAGAAGCGAGGAATAACAGGAGGAAAATTTGCTGATAGGGCTGTTCTTTCGGGGCGAAAGTACGCCATTTTTCTATGAGTTCGTGAAGATCAAGCGATCGCTCATCTAAATCATATTCTTCTTTTGGTGTCACATCCCGATCAAAGATGACATCTTCCACCGCAGCGCGACGGTTACGCAGCATTCGTCGATGTAGCCGATAGGTTTCACTAATGTGGCTACGAATGGCTGGGATAATTTGCTCTTTCTCAGTGGATTTGGCTTTTAGAGACTTTTCTAAATTGTCCGCCTGATTGATCAAATACTCATCCTCTGCAAACAGTTTTCGCAGTTCCTTGAGATGAGTTTTCAGAACAGTGTCATTTGCACCATCTTGAAAAGAGAGGAGAAATCTGCCAATTTCCTGACAATTTGCCACTCTGGCGCGAAAACCTGCCAAATCATGCAACTTATAGGTGACTGGATCGAGCAGGTGCAACATGGCGAGAAAATCCTGCTCGTGGTTGAGGACAGGAGTAGCAGATAATAAAAGTAAGCGATCGCTTTTATGAGCCAAATTTTTACAAGACTCAAAACGCTGACGCACTGCTGCATCCCTAGAAGTTGCCATAGCCGCAATATGGTGAGCTTCATCTAGAATTAAGCAGCCGATATTCGCTTTCTGGTTGATTCTGTGGACATCTTCCAGCGCCAGCACCACCACCCGTTTACCAAAATGGGAGATGTAAAATTTATTTTCTAACTCAGCCCGCCATTGTGGGAGTAAATATTGCGGAACCAATACCACCGCACCTTTTTTTGGTTCATCCAAGAGGAACTGACGGAGAATTGCACCCGCTTCGATGGTTTTTCCGAGTCCCACCTCATCTGCTAATAAATAGCGCTGAATTGGGTCTTCTAGTACCCGCCGGACAACTTCCACTTGGTGAGGATAAAGTTCAATGTTCGCCGAAATCAACCCTCTCATCCCGCGACTGATAGCGCGTTGTTTAATTAGAGATTTAACAAAAGTTAATCTTTTGTCATGAAAATAGGGTGTTTCGTGACCCTTCATAGCCAGAGTTTCAATCGGGTCTGTGATGGGTATATTACAACGGACATAAATTTCTTGTTCCGTGGCAATTGTCGTCTTTTTGTCGGGTAAATCAATTTGATACATTTCTGCATCTTCATCCCAGGTACAAATTCGACCAATTAACCAGGTATCCTGGGTGGGAGAGCTAATGTAGCATCGAGTTTGAGGCTGAAGTTTAACCTGAGAAAGAGAATCTAAAGGTAAAGTTTTTTGGAGGCGTTGCCCTCCTGAGCAGAAATACTCAACCATCACATCAGGTTGAGATATGTCAGTAACTTTTCCTATTCCCAAATAGTTGTTCTGGGACTGCACCAGTGAACCAAGCTCAATCATAGTTCCAGTTATCTGAAGATCCTAAGATAAATTACTACGCCAAGAGCAATAGCAGCTCTCCACACTAGCGTGATAACCCGGTTCTGGCAACTTGAAGAAAAGGCAGGGGAGTAAAAAGAGGCAGGGGGCAGGGTGCAAGGGGGAGTTTGAAAACGTAAAAGTCAGATTAACTATCAGGTTCTATCGCTATGATTAAGTCAGAACAAAATCATGGCGATACAAAATAATTTCCTAAAATTGATCTTGGGAAAGAGAAATAATGGTAACGACAGTTGTCGTAATTAACACTCTCATTTCACTGATATTATTCTACATAGCTTGGCGAGTGTGGAAACTAAAGCAGTGGATAGGGCGCATAGCTGATAAACTAAACGCCTATGAACGTCATACTCATGGGGTACTGTATAAAGCGCCTGAAAATATTAATCTGAGCCAGCAAAAGATTTATAGTCTGCGCCAAGGAAACGAAAACCTACAGGTACAAATCCAACAAGTACGTCAAATTATCAGCCTGTTATTGTTAGGAAAGCGATTCTGGGGACGCTCTTTCGGCTGGACAGGGTTGACATCAAAAAAAAAGACAGTCGCCAAATAAAAGCAACATTTTCGGCTGACATATTGTCACGATACATTAAATAGATAGAATCATTTGAATCTTGTCAGGGGCAAAATCACACCTAAAATGGGTGTAAGGAGAGAAATAATTAAGATGTCTAATAATCGTTCTGGAGTATTTGTTGGCGGTTTCATGCTGGGAGCTACTATTGGTGCTTTAACTGGTTTGCTCGTAGCCCCACGCACAGGGCGCGAAACGCGGAAAATTTTGCAAAAGTCCGCCAATGCTATCCCAGACTTGGCAGAAGATTTATCAACAAGTGTACAAATTCAGGCAGATCGACTTTCTGCCAGCGCCGTGAGAAATTGGGATGATACCTTAGAGAAACTACAAGAAGCGATCGCGGCTGGTGTAGATGCTAGTCAACGCGAAAGCCAAAACTTGAAGCAGCAACAAGCTCAAAACGACTCAGATTCTCTTTCCCAGCAATTGTAACGCTCATAGATGGCATAACCGTGATTGATCCCCTGTTTTGGTTGGGACTGTCTTTATTCTTAGTCGCCGCCAGTCTGACGGCTGTTTTCGTAGCGGCTATACCGGCTTTGCAGGAGTTAGCACGTGCTGCGCGCAGTGCAGAAAAGCTGTTTGACACTCTCTCACGGGAGTTACCACCTACTTTAATTTCCATCCGCAAAACAGGGATGGAAATCACAGATTTAACCGATGATGTCAGTGAAGGTGTACAAAGCGCAGGTAAAGTCGTTAAGCAAGTTGACCAAAGTCTAGATAGTGCGAGAAAACAAGCTAAAAATGTGCAAATAACTACTCGCAGCCTGGTTGTAGGTGTGAAAACTGCTTGGAAGTCCTTTACACGCCCCAAACCTGCGCGGCGAGTTGAACGCCTACCAATTAATGAAAAACCACCGCTAACGTTGCGAGAACGAGAAATTAAGAAGGGAGTGGGGAGTAGGGAGTAGGGGAGAAGAGGCAGGGGTGCAGGGTGCAGGGTGCAGAGGGGAGAAGAGGCAGGGGTGCAGGGTGCAGGGTGCAGGGGGGAGAAGACGGTGGTAACTTCCCAATGACCAATGACTAATGACCAATGACTCATGACTAACCTTTGCTTAAATCCCTTAGATTAGAGTAAAGTAAACAAGTGTAAAGAAGTATCACTTTTCCCATACTCTTTTAAAACCACTTGTTCACTTCTACTGTCTATATTTATATAACAACGTCCATGCAGTCTTGTTTTTGGCGACGCACTCTGGTATCTATTGCTGTATTTTTCTTGGCTGGGTCAATGTGGGTAATGCACTCCCCCCCGGCACTGGCTTATGATAATCCTGATTTATTACCCAACTTTCAAACTCCAGTTATAGATTTAGCTAAAACTCTCACAGATATTCAAGAAGCAGAACTGATCACTGATTTAGAGCAATTTGAAGGTGAAACTGGCTGGAAACTGAGAGTCTTAACCCAGTTTGACCGCACCCCAGGTCGCGCAGTGATTAATTATTGGGGTTTAGATGATAAAAGTATTTTGCTAGTTGCTGATTCTCGTGGCGGTAACATTCTCAGCTTTAGTGTGGGGGATGCCGTTTATGAATTTCTCCCCCGGACTTTTTGGATAGAATTACAAACCCGTTTCGGAAATTTATATTTTGTCCGAGACGAAGGCGAAGACCAAGCCATTTTGCAAGCTTTAAGTTCAGTTAAAGGCTGTTTGCTTCAAGGTGGTTGCTCAGTGGTTCCTGGATTACCGAGGGAACAATGGATACTGACACTGATTACCTCAGTTGTGGGGGGAATAATTTGTGGTTTTGCCGCTCATCCCCAAAAAGAAGGACAGGTTTTTGCTTGGCAATGGGCTTTAATTTTTTCACCTTTGTGGGGAATTTTGTTTATTGCCTTCGGTATTGGCCCAGTTGTGACGCGCACCAGCGATTGGTTGCCTCTAGTTCGTAATATCTCTGGTTTTTTCATTGGGGCTTTAGTTGCCTTCTTGTCTCCGTTTTTGACTCGTTCTTCTTCTAATGCCGAGTCCTGAATTTATATGTGCTGAGTAAAAATCAAAATACTCAGCACTCAGCGTTCCTGAAGCTGATAAGCTGAAAGCTGGTATCTCAGGGCTGAATCGCAATGGAATGGCACGTAACCGATGCTCAAAGTTTAGCAATCATTGATAGTGAAATAGGTGATCATGTTTTTTCACCCGCAGAGTATGAGATTGTCCGGCGGGTGATATACGCTACGGCTGACTTTGAATATAAATCTCTGATTCACTTTTCTGAACGTGCTTTACAAGCTGGTGCAGCAGCTTTGGCGGCACGCACGACAATTGTGGTAGATGTGCCAATGGTACAGGTGGGTATTGCCCAGGATATTCAAAATACTTTTGCTAATCCAGTCTATTGCAGCCTGGAAACTGTCACACGCCCCCAAAAACAAAAATCTCGTGCTGCTTGGGGAATTGAAACTTTAGCCAAGCGTTACCCAGAGGGGATTTTTGTGGTGGGTCAAGCGCAAACAGCCCTGACTGCTTTGGTGGAGTTAATTGCATCTGAAGAAATTCAGCCGGCTTTGATAATTGCTACTCCAGTGGGTTTTGTGAATGCGGATAAGGCTAAGGAGAGTTTGCAAGACTCTCAAGTTCCTTACATCATCATTGACAGTCGCAAAGGTAATGCAGTTGTAGCATCTGCCATAGTTGATGGATTGGTAGATTTGGCTTGGCAAGCCTATGGACAGGAGAGAGTTAAAAATTAATAGTTCAAAGAATAAACGTAGACGCACTAGCGGCTTGCCGCAGGCTACCGCAGAGGCACAGAGAACACGGAGGAAAACGGAACACTGAGGCTGATTGTTTTAGAGGCCAATATTATGCTTCTTCCATTCTCTGGCGACGGCGGGGTGGTCTTTCCTGTTGGTTTTTACGCAAACGGCGACTAACTTCATTAAAAAAATCTCTTCGCAGATAAGGATAGTCATTCACCCACAAGTCATGACTGGGAATGTATACATCACTGAATTCTTCAATGCTGCTCAAATCAGAACGGTTCGACATGACGATCATTTCGGCAATTTGACCACGAACAATCACTTTGTGAGAGTTACGTAGTGGTGCTTGTAACTCTACGGTAAATCCTGTATTGTCTCCAACCTCTAAGTTGATGCGTTTTTCTCTATTTTCAACAATTACTAATTCTCCTTTGTTGTTAACGGTTTCCTGTTTTCCCATTAATTTGTCTGTAATCCACCAATCTAGAACTCGACCCCGGAAAAAGCCACTGTATTTATAACGGCGGCATTTTACATTTCTCATACTTGCCTGAAACACGGGATACCACAGCCAAAAAAAGGCACCCATGACTCCAATTAAAAATGTAACGGGGCCGAATTCTAGTCTCAACAGGACTTCCGCCAACAGAATGATCGCTATGGCGATGACAGAAATTAACAGTCGCTGCAAAAAGTTTGAAAATTTACCCGCGTAATACTGGTACTGCGCGCCAGTACCAATCAGGGGGATGAGTTGTTCAAATTTTTTCCGAGTCAGTGGAACTAACATAAGTGCTGATTTTGCCAGTTAAAGTATTTTTTCTAATCCATACACTAAGGACTTGAGCAGCGAGACTTTGCGAATTGCTAGCAGGACTCCTGGCATATAACAGGAGCGATCGCTTGTATCATGTCTTAATGTATAAATTTGACCGGGTGCGCCAAATATCACTTCTTGATGGGCTATGAGTCCCGGCAAGCGCACACTATGAATTCTAATGCCTTCTTCTGCTAAACTACCCCTGGCTCCTGGAATTTTTTCAGTTTCTTCTACAATAGCGGTGTTAAAAGGTTTACCAAGTTCTCCTAGTAATTGTGCGGTTTGAATCGCTGTCCCACTGGGAGCATCGGCTTTTTGGTTATGGTGGAGTTCAATAATTTCTACATGGTCGAAATATTGAGAAGCTGTGACTGCGGCTTGCTGTAACAGTACCATCCCAATGGAAAAGTTAGGAATAATTAGACAACCTGTACTAGCTTTTTCGGCAAAGTCGGCTAAGTTTTGGAGTTGTTCTGGACTTAAGCCTGTGGTTCCTACTACTGGACGAATCCCATAGGCGATCGCACTCCGCACATTATCATAAACTCCATCAGGGTGGGTAAAGTCTACCATCACCCCTGGAGGAGAGTTTCTATCGCCAGCTACATAACCCAGCATGGCTTCAAATTGGTTGGTAATCGGCACTTCTAAAGGTTCGCTTAAACCTGCCAATTCTCCAGCATCTTGGTCTTGATGTTCTGGACTGGTGTCAATTGCAGCCACTAAGTTTAAATCTGGGGCTTGGGCGATCGCTTTAATCACTTCGCGACCCATTTTGCCAGCCGCACCGTTTACAATAACTGGGATAAGAGCTTGATTTGTCATAATTCGTAATTCGTAATTCGTAATTCGTAATTCGTAGTTCGTAGTTTCGGGTGCGCGTAACATTACTCGAATACTGGCGACCAAATTTCGGCAATGTTCACTTCCCAACCGGGGAGTAAGTCGGGTAGGGTCAGCACATCACCATTTTGTAATCCTATTTTCTCACTAGAACGGTAAACTTCCATAGTTCTGGTTCTGGGGTCAATTAAAATGCCGATTTGAGTACCCAGGCTGATAAATTCTTGAATTTTTTCCCGGAGTTTATCTAAGGAATCGGTTTTAGATTTCACCTCAACTACTAAATCAGGGAGCAATTCGGCATAATCTTCTGTAGAACGCTTGAGCCTATCTGCTCGGATAAATGATACATCGGGAGCGCGTAAATCTTTGTTAGGTAGTCTAAAGCCGGCGCTGGAACCAGCTACACGTCCTAACTGCCGAGGTCTTACCCAATTCCTCAGCAACGCTGCAAATTCAGTTCCTACTTCTTCCGATTCGTAACCTGATGGACTCATAACAACTACGTTCCCGTCTACCAATTCCATGCGATAGTCAGGATGAGCTGCTTGCATTTTCTCTAAGTCTTGGACAGTGAGAGACATAAGACCTCCTGAAATACCTAAATATATCTTGGCATTTCTGGTGAAAGTCAGGCGAAGATAAAACTTGGAGAATTTTTGTGAATAAATATACAATTGTCACTTGCGTTAGTCAATAAGGTCACTGGTGTGATCTGAAATTCTCACGCAGATTATATGTGCAACTGCTATGAAAATGATTATCATTTAATTATGAGTATACCGATGATTACTGTTGTTGCTGGCCCCGCTGGTTGTGGCAAAACTACTTGGATTTGCCAACAGCTACGTAATACAGCTTCTGCGGAAAATGTAATTTATTTTAGCCCTGGAACTGGGAATGTCCCCATTGACCAGATTCGCCTGAGTGCGGAGTTTCCAGAGGTAAAAGTTTTTAGTGATGGCCAAGAAGTAGAATTTCTCAACCAGCTAGCAGGGGCTGAGACGATTTATATAGAATTAGGATTTTACTTAGAACTGAGAACAATTGAGCAAATTGTCGGAAATGTACCATATCAGTCTGTTGCAGTTTTACCGTCACAGCTGAAAGATTCGGAATATCACGCCTGGGCTGAAAAAATTGTCAAAGGGCTAGATATTGAGATTAATATCAGCCTAAATCAGATTTGGCGATCGCCTACTAATGGTCAAGTGATCGACGAAGATAGTTTAAATGAGTTTTGGTATGAACTATCTCACGGTGCTTATGGTACAGTCAGCCGTGCTAAGGGAATTTTTGATGTTGCTGATGGTAGGGCATTATACGCCGATTTTGTCGCGGGTGTACTGACAACAGACTTTCTGGAATTAGACTTACCACGCCACTTAGAAGGAAGACCACAGCGTTTCAGTGGTATTGAAACCTGGGGAGAAAACTTGGATGAGTCTGCTATTAGACAAACATTACAAGATTGCTATTTGTCAGATAGTGCGATCGCACAATACCAAGAACAAGTAAAACAAATCCTAACAGAGGAGACTATACAGTGAAAATAGCAGTCATGTCATGTATTCATGGCAATTATGAAGCATTAGATGCCGTCTTATTAGATATAGACCAGCAAAAAGCTGATAAAATCTTTTGTCTAGGCGACTTAGTGGGATATGGCCCTCATCCCAATGAAGTAGTTACACAAATTCGTTCTCTAGACATTCCCACCTGTGTGGGTTGTTGGGATGAAGATATTGTAGAAGGTTTGAATGCGTGTGACTGTAGTTATCCATCCTTATTAGCTGAGAAACGCGGAAAAATTGCTCATGAGTGGACAAATAACGAAATACATCCAGAACACCGGGAATTTTTCGCCCAACTACCCCACAGTTTACGAGAGGAAAATTTAGCCTTCGTTCATGGTAGCCCTCACAGTAACCACGAGTATTTATTACCAGAACTTGATGCCTTTGCTGCCTTAGAGCGAGTACTTTCCACAGATGCAGATGTACTTTTTTGTGGACATACCCATGTGCCTTATGTACGTAATTTAGACGGAGGTAGTTTAAAAATTCGTGTCCAAGGGCAGGAAAAAGTAGCAACAGAAAAGAGCTTTAATGCTTCCCTAAAGAGGATTGTGAATGTTGGTTCTGTAGGCGAACCCCGACATGGGCGACCCAATGCCACTTATGTAATTTACGACACAGACAACCAAAAAGTAAATCTGAGGGAAGTACCTTACGACTATGAGAAAACTTGTGCCGCAATCATTGAAAAAGGTTTACCAAAAATATTTGCGTGGCGTTTAGCCCAGGGTTTGGAATTTGCGGAAAGGGCTGATGACCCCACCCATGTTTGTACTCGGTAATGGGGAGTAGGGAATTAGTAATCCAAAATCTAAAATCTAAAATCTAAAATCTAAAATCTAAAATTTGTATGAATAGGTGGGCAATTTTAAGCGGAATTGAAGGTAATTTGGCGGCTTATGAAGCTGTAATGGCGGATATTAAGCGTCAGAATAATGTGGAGGCTTTATATATTTTGGGCGATTTAGTCGGACCCCGGCGCGAAACTGAACAGTTAGTCAAACGAGTGCTGAACCCCCGAAGTGGAGAACTAGAACCACTGATTTGTAAAGGTTGGTGGGAAGAACAGTGTTTTATTCTCCACGGACTGGGGGGAACTGGCGAACCTACAGAATTGATGGCGAAATATGGGGGAGAAACAGTTAAATTGCTGTGGGAGTGCGTTTCCCGTCCGATGGCACAATGGTTAATGACACTCGACTTTGGTTTTTTTGAACTAGATTCTTTGTTAATTCACGGGACAACAGTAGGAATTGACGAGGAACTTACCCCAGACACACCCCCGATTCAAATGCTAGACCGCTTATCACGAATGCAAGCCAATAACTTATTTTGTGGTCGTTCTGGTTTGGCTTTTCAATATCAGCTACAAGCAGGGTCAATTACTACCGGAGTCACAACCCTAGATAGTCCAGCATCTCCCAAAACTGTAGAAATTTCGGCGCGTCAGGTTATCGGGGTGGGTAATGTTGGCAGAAAGCCAGGGGAAGCAGTTTATACTCTCTATCATCCAGGGACGAATCATGTAGAGTTTAAAACTGTTCGTTATGGTGTGAGTCAAGGTTTTCAGTCCTAGTCAGATGTCACACCGGAAATAGTTACTAGCTGATAAACAACTAGCCTTATACTAAATTAATATAGGACTACTATTTGACTTTTGAACAGACACGTAGGGTGTGTTAGCGGTAGCGTAACGCACCAAAGCCTTAATAATGGTGCGTTACGGACTTCATCCTAACGCACCCTACAATACTACAATACTTAATTTTTTCATAAATCAAACCGGATTCCTATATGAAGCTGCATGGAATAAAATATCCAGAATAATTGAACGCAGATGGACACAGATGGACGCAGATAAAGATGGATTAATCAAGGAATGTCAGGATGATGTGCAGCTTCACATAAAATTGGTATTAATTATTTAAATTTATCTAACTTGTTGGCGCAACCTTCCAAAACCATATCGCCCCGGATGAAAAGTGCTGAGTAAGGATGTAAGTTGTCTGACATTCCATCGCTACAGCTATCGACTTTTTTGATAATTAACATACTGTTTGCTTTGTCACCCAGTCGATACACTCGCACTGTATCTGGGGTGCGTCCATCAGCCCCCAATGGTTTGACAGAGGGGAAAGTTTGCTTTTCGTCAGTTCCTAATGAAGAATAGACAATTTCAGTTTGGGTAACATCGACACTCCAAAATGGTTCAGTACCATAAGCCCGAAATTCTAGATTGTCGGTAGTAGGATTGCTGGAAATTACTGGATTATTGTCATTATTGGTGCTGTTAGCTGGTACGCAACTACTCAGTCCTAATAAAAGAGTGCAAAAGATGAAAGTTTTCATGAAATCAACAATGTATAACAACTAATACACTTTACCTACAATTACGGAAGCCGTCAGGTAGAATTTCTGAGAATTACCGTGGCTTCAGCCTGTGGAGTGTCAAAATATGAGATGTAACGTTTATTTGCAAAGTCAGTTATGCCGAAAGCAATTTGGAATGGTACTGTGTTAGCCGAAAGCGATAACACAATTGTGGTCGAAGGTAACCATTATTTCCCAACCGACGCTATCAATAAGGAATACTTCCAAGAAAGTAATACTCATAGTACTTGTCCTTGGAAAGGTGTTGCTAGCTACTACAGTATCGAAGTTGATGGACAGACCAACCAAGATGCAGCCTGGTACTATCCTAGTGCCAAAGAGAAGGCTAAAAATATTGAAGGCTATGTCGCTTTCTGGAAAGGTGTGAAAGTCGAAGCTTAGTTTGTAGTTGACCTTTGTAAAAATTTCGACTTTTAACTGCTGGTTTTTACGGTTCTAATTTAAAAGACAATGTAGCAAAATATATGGTGTCTGACGGGTATGAGGTACTATATATTTTGCTCAGTTTTTTGAATGCAAGAAATAAACTCTGCTAATTTTGCGCGATCGCCTCCGTTGCGTGAGCAGAATTATTATTTGCTTGCTCCTCAAAAGCCAGAAGACCATAAAAAAATTAAAAATTGTTTGAATGGAGGTTTTATTTAAAAGATGAATCCCAAACCCAAGTTAGAAATTAGGCAGAAAAAAACATTTCCTTTATTCCTGCTAGCCTCAAGTACTTTTGGACTTTTTAGAGCTTATTCAACTGGATTCTCAGAAGGATTTTCTCTCATGGTGATTCTGAGTTTAATAGCTTTCATTGTATGTCTTTTAGCACTAATATTTCCCGCAATTGTGATCACTCCAAATGATATTCGGGTGATGATTTTGTGGGGAATAACAATAAAAGTTTATCCCTATTATCCTGAAGAAATTTCTATCAGAAATGACAATATTTATATTAATGATAAACAAATTGTTTCAATTGCGTTAATGGATATTACTATTAGAGAGTTAAGAGAATTTTTCGAGGATGTCTGATAGAGTAGCGCTGAATGCAAAACACACACTCAGCGAATGCTATCTTGATGGGACAAAATACAGCACTTTGCAAGTAAATGAAGTGCAGATTTTAATATTATATATAAATTTTGTGGGGGAGGGAATCTTTGCCCTCCCTTGAGTACTTTGATCAGATGAAATGTGCTGTAGATCAAGTTGAGGTAAGAGTTTACAGCTTAATGAGATGTTGCTTTATCAGGTACATTACCAATAATCTCCTCAAGAGTTTTTAATAATTGTTGCTCGTTATAAGGTTTAGAAAAATACGCCTGCGCTCCTAATTGCATGGCTAATTCTCGATGTTTATTACTACTACGAGAAGTCAGCATAGTAACTGGGATATGTTTCATATCCATGCTGGAATTAATCCATCCTAAGAAGCCATAACCATCAAGGCGAGGCATTTCAATATCACAAATTACGGCGGCAACTTTCAAACCACTTTCTAGTTTTTCTAAAGCATCTTGACCATCTTTGGCTTGTTCTACTTCATATCCTCCTTTTTCGAGAGTCAAAGCTAAGAAGCGGCGAACATTTATTGAGTCATCGATGATTAAAATTGTACCTTTGTGATTAGCAGGTGTCGCTGATATTTTGTGATTATCAAAGAAAAGAAAAGGAGTTTTTAATCTGACTGATGGTAATTGATTGTTTTTAGGCGTAGGCTGATTGGTAGCAATCCAATAGAGTAAATCGTTGGTGTTAACTAATGCTAATACTCGACCATCACCGAGAATTGTGCAGTTACTAAAACCTGCGGGTAAAGGTATATTACCCTCGACTTGGCGAATGGCTAATTCTTGTTCACCCCAGCAACGGTCTACCTGAATGGCTACTGTCTGATTATTGCCTTTAACTATTAAGACGCTGCTAGCATCTATGGCTGGGCGAGTTTCTAGTTCTGGGTTATCGTAGCGGGGGCAATTAAACTCGAAATAGCGACCAAGGCGAATCAGTGGTAATGTAGAGTCTTGCCAATTAATGACTTCGCTATCCGCCATTGAGAATACTTGCTCTTTTGGCAATAAAAATATTTCGGAAATCACTTCTGTGGGAAATGCCAATAACATTTTATTGCTTTCTACTAGCAGAACTCGCGCTACGGAAAGTGTAAATGGTACTGACAAAGTAAAGGTAGTGCCAACTCCTAATTCGGTGTCGACTGTAATATCTCCGCGGACTGATTTCAGGTTATTACGTACTATATCCATGCCGACACCTCGACCGGATAAGGCTGTTACTTGGTCGGAAGTGGTAAATCCTGGTTCAAAAATTATTGATAATAATTCTTCTTCGCTAGCATTAGCGACTAAAGCAGCATCTAAACCCATAGTTACGGCACGGGAGCGAATTTTTTCTAATGAAATTCCCCGACCATCATCACGCATAGTAATAATTGTGCGATTGCTGCGGTGGGTAGCTGTAATTTCAATTAATCCTTCTTCTGGTTTTCCTAACTGGCGGCGAGTATTAGGGTCTTCGATACCATGATCAAAGGCATTTCTTAATAAGTGCATTATTGGCTCATTTAATGCTTCTAAAATGCTGCGTTCAATTAAGGTATTGCCACCTTCAACTTGCAAATGAACATTTTTACCATACTCTACATTCAGGTCACGCAAAGCTCTAGGAAAACGCTCGATTAAATCGGATAATGGCCGCATCCGAATGTGAGTAAGTTTTGTTTGTAATTGTTTGGATGTTTTATTAAGTTTCCGCGCGATTTGATCTGTATCGTCAACGCTTAATTGAATATCTGTTGCGACTTCCTGCACTTGAATAATGGTTTCCATCACTTCCTGCGATCGCAAGTTTAATTTTTGATGGCGTTCCATTTCTAAGGCATCAAGTTCTGGTATATCTTCTACATTGTTTGATTCTCGGAATTGCCCACTAGCTGTCTTGGAAATTTTAGCATATGCTGTACGCAATTCATGGTTTTCTCGGTCGAGTCTTTGCACTCGCTGATTGAGGCTACGCACAAGTTTGCGTAATTTTTCTAGTTGGGAATTGAAGCCATTGCGCTGGACGGTCAGTTCCCCAAATAAATCATTAATTTCCTCAAGTTGTTTACTCGGAACTCGCACAGTATTTTCCGCACTTTCCCGGTCTTGACCGACACTATTTTGCTCATCTGTGTGGTCGATAAAATTGTCATCTGTGGTGGTATTTTCTGAATAAGCTACTGTACTTGATTCGGGAATATTCACAGATGTTAAATCATCTGTAGCTGCGGCATCTTCAATAAATTCGGCGATCGCATCAACTGTTGACTGTGGTTGATCGGGGATATCATCGACTAGTGTATCTAGATCCAGCTTTGTGGGTAAACTATCTCGTTGATTTGTTAAGATCAAAGCCTGCGATCGCCGCCATGATTGCAATGCTAACTGAGCAATTCCGAGAATGCGATCGCTACTAGCAGTGCCTATATGATCTTCTATGGATTGACACAGACTCGTAAAGGCTGGTAATTGCAGCATTTCCCCCAGACCGCCCAATTCAGCCGCCATAATCACTAATTCTTCTTGTAGGCTAGGGTGAGCGCTATCTGCTAATATCGACTCTAGACGCTGCAAACATCCTTCCACTTCGGTTTCAAACAGCATGGGGACAATATCTTGTCCGTCTTCTGGCGATAACATGGTGAACGCATCTTCAGGCGTAGGTTCACCCAGGCGATCGCGCAATTCGTCATATACTGGATAACAAAAGCTACTTAACCACTGGTCTTCTATCTCATTTCCTTGTGATAGTGATTCTACTATCTGCCGCAGCCAGTCAACTCCAGAAAGTAGCAAACTTTGTAAATGCGTGTCAATATCTAGAGCATTTTTGCGAGTTTTTAAGACTTTAAAAGAATCTTCCAAACGGTGCGCTAAATCACTAAGCGTCCGAAATCCCATCATCCCAGCGCCGCCCTTGATAGAATGAGCCGCGCGCAGTGCAGCATTAATTCTCTCTAAATCGATGCGGTTACTGGTGTTAATTTCCAGCAACACAGCTTCTAGGGTATTCAGGTAATCTCTCGCTTCTTCCAGAAACTGCATCTGGATTTCTAGTTCTTTATCCTTTGACATAGTTTTGATTATTTAGTTATTAGTTATTAGTCATTAGTCATTAGTTAGTGATTTACGAGAAATAAATTATCCAACTTGTATATCCAACACAATTTTTTATTGTATTTTTTGTCTTTCTTGTCTCAAATAATTAATTGGAAGTCCCTGATTACTCCTTGCTGATAAAAATTCTGTATGATAGCTTGCGTGGCGTAGCCATAGATGCGTCGAACTATATGAGGAACGAACCGCAAAGGACGCAAAGTACACAAAGACAGAAAGACAGAAAGACAGAAAGACAGAAAGAAATTCAGCTAACGTGCTTAACTGACTTTGAAGGTTTCCACTGTTTCTTGTAACTGCTGGGAAATTTCACCAGTTTGATGCAGAGATTTGGAAACCACTTCCGAAGAATCGCTGGTACGTTGTGAAATAGCAGCGATATCTTGCATCAATTGACTAACAGCTTGGGATGTTTGTAACTGAGATGCAGTTGCAGTGGAAATCGACTGTACCAAAAAATCTATTTGCTGCGATACATCCAAAATTTGACTCAGGCTTTGCTTCGCTTCTTCGACAATCTGAGTCCCTACCTCCACTTGGGAAGTTCCTATTTCCATAGCTTGCACCACTTCGCTGGTTTCTCGTTGAATATTCTCAACAATTAGCTCAATTTCTTCGGTAGCTGAAGCACTCCGGAGGGCTAATTCTCCCACTTCTTCCGCCACGACAGCAAAACCTTGTCCTTCTTCACCAGCACGGGCGGCTTCTATCCCGGCGTTGATAGCGAGTAAGTTAGTTTGGGTGGCGATTTGATTAATTAAGGACACCACATGAGAAATTTGTTGCGAAGATTCCCCCAGGCGTTTGACTTTTTTCGCCGTGTCATCCACTGTTTCCCGTAAACCCAGAATATTCTGCACTGTCAAATCCATTGCTTGTCCACTTTTCGTAGCAGTTTGGGACGCATTATTGGCAATAATTGCCGCTTTTTGGGCATTTTCGGCGACACTTTTCATGCAATTAGTCATTTCGTCTACAGCATCCAGAGTGCGGTTAATTTCAGCAGCTTGAGTAATTGCGTCTTCGGCTAGTTGGCTGATTGCGGCTTCGTTAGCACCAATTGCGCCATTTACTTGCGTAGCAGCTTGCTGAACTTGGGTGACAATATCTCTGAGACTTTCCACAATGGAATTAAAAAAGTCAGCCACAGTCCCCATTTCCCCAGCCGTCACATCTGCACGTACTGTCAAGTCACCTCTCGCCGCCCCTTCTACTTGACTGAGTAGTTCTAAAAGTTGCATTTGCAGTGTTTTATCTGAACCTGGTTCGCTATTCTGCCTAAATTGTTGTTGTTGAGTTAATACCTGTAATTGTACGGCTACTAAGTTAAAATTAGCACTGATTTTCTCTAACCACTCATCTGGCTGTGCTGTTTCCCAACGGGTATCGAGTTCACCTTGAGCTAGCTGGGATAAAGCCGCAGCCCCATTGAAAATTGGTTGTATACTACGCTGGACTAACCAAAGTGCGATCGCACCTGCAATCAATGCTAATAGTATGGTGCTGATGACTATGGTTTGCAATAATTGTCTTTGAGGTGCAAAAGCAATTGCTGTATCTGTCGTCAAAAGTAATTGCCAGTTTAAATCAGGTAAGCCCTCCAGTTTGCCAGATGGGACATAACTGATTAATTCTGGCTTTTGATTAATTGTGTGAATTGTAGTGAAATTATTAGCTTGGTTGGCTGCGATTAAATTAGCTAAACCTGATGATTCTGCGCCCAATAATTCTGTTTGCGTAGTCAGAAAAACTTTTCCAGAATTGTCGAGCAAATAATATTGACTGCCATTAGCTGTATAGTTCTGAGTCACCCCTGCTAAAGATTCTACAGGCATCCTGACGCTAACCACAGCGATAGTTTCACCTGTCACGGCATTTTTAACGGGTGCAGCCATATTAATCACTGATTTTTCGGGCTGACTAATTACAGGAGCATCTTTTTGCAGAATCTCCTCAAAATTGTCAGCATTTTCCGCATTATTTAGAGGTGCGCCAGTAGATTGGACAATCAAGTTCTGGGCAGGATCAAAGATGGCGATGCTATCATAAGCTTTGTGAGTATTGACAAAGCTATCTAAAAATGCTTGCTTCTCGGAATTTCTGGTATTTCTATCAACTCTGGTATTTGTAAAAAACGGTGATTGGGAGATGATTTGAATATCTTCATATCGCCCCAACATCAAGCGGTTAATTTGCTCTGTTAATTTGGTAGCTGTCGCTGCATGAGAGGCGTTAATTTGTTTAGTCATCGATTTATGAGCTAAACTATAGGCGATCGCACCTATGGCAAATATGGGTAAAGTCGTGATGGCGATCGCTAAAATTGCCGCTTTCCTGCCTAAACTGAGTCTTTGAATATATTGCACCACATAATTCCGATAATCATCTTTAGCTATTTTTGTATTATACTTACCTGACAGTTCTCTCTGACCATCAGTAATTGTTGGCGATGAAATCAAAGATGCCTGATTTTGAGAATCACTACTTTTACCCTTGTCAGTCCGATTAAACATACTGTAATTTGATGGAATAGGTAAATTAAAAATACTAACAATCTGACTTTTATTAGCATCTACTCACTGTGGAAAATAGGAGAATGCGCCAGAAAATGTGCATCTAAAACCAGCAAAATTTCCTCATCTTGGACAACACACCCGCTTAAATAAGGCACTAAACTAGATGCAACTTGTCCCACGGGAGACTCAATATCATCAGACATAAATTTAGTTATACCTTTAATCTCGTGGACAACTAAGCCTAAAAGCAGTGATTCCACCTTAATCACGATAATATTATACTGCCTTAATCGACCTTCTAAAAATTCTAAATTCAGCATTCTTGGCAAATCAATTGCCCAAATTATCCGACTCCGCCAATTCATTAATCCTAATATACAAGGCGGCATATTTGGCATTGAAGTTACAGACTCAACTGGTAAAATCACTGCTTCTTGCGTGTAATTCATGGATACAATAGCAGTAGTCTGTTGATTTAAATTGAATTTGAGATAGCTATTGACCAAATTATTTTGACTTAGTTCTTGGTCAACTATAATTCTAGAATTATTCATGGGATTAAAGCACCACTGATTTAATAGCACGCAATAGCTCTTCGCGTGTGTATGGCTTAGTCAGATAGACATCAGCACCTTGTTTCATTGCCCATAATTTGTCAATTTCTTGATTTTTGGAACTGCAAATAACTATTGGTACTTTTTGAGTTAGCGGATTTTTTTTCAGGGAACGACACAACTCAAATCCACTGATTTCTGGCATGACCACATCAGTAACAATTGCATCTGGCTGTTCTGTTAAAACTTTTTCTAAAGCCTCTTTTGCACTAGCAGACTTAATGACGTTATAACCACTATCTTGGAGATAATAGCTCATCAATTCCAATTCACTGGGTGAATCTTCGACAATCAGAATTTTGCCAACTAAAGTCACACTCATCCTTCCATCTCTTGAAAAAATAAATTGTCTATGAATAAAACTAATTTCTGCTGCTGGAAGTAACTAAATTAATCAAGGTATTTAAACACCATTTTGAGTAAATCCGGTTGTGTAAAAGGCTTAGTTAAATACCCGGATGACCTGACCATTTTTGCTTTAGCTTTATCGATAAATCCGGTTTTACCCGTTACCATAATAATGGGGATATTCTTAAAAGCTGAATGCCGTCTTAATAAAGAACACAATTCATAGCCGTCTAAATTGGGCATTTCCACATCTAGCAGAATTAGGTCTGGTTTACTGCGGAGAATTTGCATTAATGCCTTGACAGGATCATTGATTGTGACCACTGAAAATGTACTGCCATCCAAAAAAAGTTTAATAGAATTCAACACTGTTTGACTATCATCAATACAGGCAATTGTATATAGGCTTTTTTTGACAACTGGGGGAGATGTTTGTTGAGTCCTGTTTTCAGCAGTATCAAAATTGTTTGGTTGAAAAAATGCTTGACCTTTAGGGAATTGGGACTGAGTTTGAGGCGACTTTGTAGAAGCTAAAACAGCAGAAGCCTGACCCGTGTTAACTGGTGTCTGGATATTTTGCCGATTTCGTAACTGTTTTTGACAGTATTCCACTAATGACCGCAAGTCTAAATGGCAGAACTTGGGTAATTCCTCCCAGGAACTCTCAAAAGCAAATTCATAATTCCCTTCTGTTAAGACCAGAAATGTTTCCAGGACTTCTTTCGCCAATTCAGATATCAGAGTTTCGGCTTGGGTGGGGGTGATATGTTCCCGATTTACCAACCAGCAAATTGCTTGATAATCTGTATAAAGCATAGACTGATGTTCATTTTTAGGTTCAAACATCAGGCGCATTTGCACACGAGTGGCGCTGTCAAGAGTCGGGACTCTTTGACTCAATCGCTGTAACTGATAATCAATACGTTCAAACAGTCTATCGGAATAAGAGGCGTAAGTCAGCTTACCGTCCTCTATATTAATTGACCAAGAAGCCGTTTTAGTAAATACGCGTAAGCAACCAGTAGCATGGCGGCTAGTTAGTTGCGCTAATAGAGACAAGGGATGTAGTTTCTGGGGTAAGCAGTAACCACTTAGAGGAGTCGTACTCATTTTACTTTTACTTCTTCAGTTAAATTTATACAGTAGCTGTGCTACAGTTCCCAATTAATTTTAATTAATAGCTTTTTGTAGTATCAAATACAAAAGTTTCCCGACGGGATTTGTGGTTAAACTTAATGCAAACAGGGTTTTTCCAATAGACCTCTTGCAAATTAGTAAGGTTACGTAATTTTACCGTCTTATCCTGGTATTAGCCGATATATTTGGTAAATCAGCCCAGAAAAAATGCAGATTAAATAAAGCCGCTGACTTTTAAGTAATATTGATCGAAATAACACTGCTAAATTAACAAAATTCAGATGAGCTTTTCTCTGTACTTACACTTAAATTTAAGGGACTGGGCGAATCTTCGATGATTGATTTAGTAAAATTAAAGAAAATTTAAATAATTTAACATTAAACATAACTCAACTTCGGCTGAACTGATGGCGAACACACAACGCCACCAAGAACTATTTCCCCTCGCTGAACAAAAAAACGCATTCATTATTGTAGAGAAGTGCGATCGCCTCATGTCACTCTGCGATACCTTAGATAGTTGAAACAAGGGAGAGACAGCAGCCATCAGCTAATGGAAGTTGCAGCAAAACATCTGTTAACAGGGTAGCAGGCAATTTTAGCCACATTTAGAGTATATTTGTACTCTAAATGTGGCTAAAATTATGAGATTTAGAATCATCCAGTGTCCTTAATTGCTGAAACTCCAAAGATAATCACGCTCAAAGTCCCAACTCTCAACGATGACAAAGCCGATTTCATTCGTATGTTTGGACTTTGGCAGCAAATCAGAGGAATTGAAACACCAAAAGTTATCTTTGATTTTTCAGGATGTTACTTTCTTCGCCAAAATGCTGTCGCCTTTTTAGGTGGTTTAGCTCGCCTTATCAACGTTCGTGGTGGTCAAGCTATTTTTGCCTGGAATACACTTCAATCCGACATTAGAATAAACCTTGCTAAAAATGGGTTTCTATGCGCTTTTGGCAATAATCAACAAGGCTCGAAAGGAAATTCTATTCCCTACAGGGAAGATTACGAAGACCAGCTTGAGGGTATTCCAGATTACCTTGATGAGCAGTGGCTGGGACGTGGTTGGGTAGAAGTTAATCAAACTATTAAAGACACAATTATCTGTACTGTTATGGAAATTTATAGCAATGCTTTTGAGCATGGGCTATCCGATATTGGTGTATTCAGTTGCGGACAGCGTTATCCTAACCTGAATATACTAAAGCTAACTGTCATTGACTTTGGTGTTGGCATTCCAGCTAATGTGCGTCAATTCTTTAAAAACAGAAACATTTTGGCTAAAGACGCTCTATGTTGGGCGTTTAAATTTGGTACAACAACCCGAAGTGGTGCAATACCTGGAGGTACTGGACTTGATTCATTAAAAAATTTTGTGAAGAGTAAACAAGGTAAAATAGAAGTATATAGCCATGATGCTTACGGTTTAATTGACGAAAATCAAGAAATTTACGAAAGCGCACCCACCTTCTTTGAAGGAACTTTAATAAATATCACTATTAAATGCGATATAAAACACCATAACTTTACACAAAATGAAGTATTATTATAGTACAAAGGTTCTAATAAAGGGTTTAGAGCCATGAAATATAAAGTCTATGAGCTAATTGGCGAAAATTGCATGAGCCAAAAGGCTGGGCAGCAAATCTATGATTTAATTCATCCTCAACTGCAAGCAGGAAAGCCAGTAGAGCTAGACTTTTCTGGTGTAAGAAGATTCTTGTCTGTGTTTTTCAACATTGCCATAGGTCAGTTATTACGTGATGTAAAAGCTGAAGACCTAAATCAGCTTCTAGTTGTATCTAATCTCAATCCTGTTGGTCAACAGACCTACGATAATGTGATTGAGAATGCAAAGCGTTATTACTCAGATGAGCAGTATCGTGAAGCGGTAGATGAAATGGTTCATGAACAATCTGCCTGTTAATCATGCCAGTTAACTACACCGTACAAGCAGATGTCATTGACATCACGACTGATTCCCCTCAAAAAGGGGATATTTTTTTAGTTGATACAAATGTTTGGTACTGGCTGACATATCCTCCAGCAAGTTTGTCAGCACAACAACATCAGATCAATAGTTATCCAAACTATATTGCAGATACACTTACTGTAGGGGCTACACTCTGCTACTCAGGGTTATCTTTAGCCGAGTTAGCTCATCGTATCGAAAGTGAAGAATACAAATTGTCAGCGTATGGCTTGACTACAGGACCTGACTACCGTAGGAGGGCGAAAGAATATCGTCATAACCATGCCTCGGAACGAGCCAGGGTTGTCTCCCAAGTACAAACTGCGTGGAGTCAGGTTCAGAGTATTTCTGCCCAAATTGATTTAAAACTTGATGAAACCACTGTAGATGCTGCTATAACTCGTTTCATTACTCAGCCTCTAGATGGCTATGACCTATTTATCCTTGAATCGATGAAACAAGAGCGATTAACTAAAATTATTACCGATGATGGCGATTATGTAACTGTTCCTGGAATTCAGATGTTTACTGCTAATCCACAAGTAATCAGAGCTGCTAGGAGCATGAACAAGCTCATAACCAGGTAAGCTTGAGTCCATTTTGTTCAGCTTATGCAGCTTTTTGCATTGTGTCATCTCAGCAAATCCACTGAGGATATTTGACAGCAGCCATTCCCCCAAAGCGCTGGTATCTTAAGAGGTGCTTCACAGCTTGGACACTTAACACTTAGATAAAAGCTTGATTTGCTAGCGATGGCATGAAAAAATCTAGCAACAATTTGTTCCTATAACAAATAATTACTAACTCTACAACAGCCATTGCTGACTGCAAATTAATGATAATTTTAGAAATGCGGATGAAAGGACTTGAACCTTCACTCCTTTCGGAACTAGAACCTAAATCTAGCGCGTCTGCCAATTTCGCCACATCCGCATCAGTCTCTAATAGTAGCACGAAAAATTTTCGATGGGAATAGGAAAGGGAAAAATAATTTTCCCCATGCTCAATTCACCTACATTACTGCTACACGGGGCAAGCGATGCTTAAAGCCGCAGAGAATTTCCCAAGAAATAGTATTTAATTTTTCTGCCCAATCGTTAGCTGAGATTTGTTCGCTTCCTTGTTCGCCTAATAGGGTGACTATTTCCCCTTCTTGTAAATCTGGAATAGCGCTGACATCCAGCATCAATTGATCCATTGTAATTGTGCCAATTTGTGGGACGCGCTGACCACGAATTAAAACTTGTATTTTCTGGGAAAGATTACGCGGAACTCCATCAGCATAACCAATACCAACCACAGCCAGGCGCATTTCTTGGGGTGCAATAAATTGTTGTCCGTAACTCACCCCAGTGCCGGCGGCGATTGTTTTGACGTGAGTCACTCGCGCTTTCAGTTGCAAAACAGGCTTGAGGTTAACTGCATTTTGTAAATGAGTGGCTGGATAGAGTCCGTAAATAGCTAAACCCGCCCGTACAATGTCGTAATGTAAAGCAGGATTGGTGAGAGTGGCGGCTGAGTTGGCTAAATGCAAGCAAGGTGGATTGATTCCCATGCTTTTGACTTGAGCGATCGCCTGCTCAAATCGTCTATGCTGTTCTTGCATGAGGGTAGGATCAGGATCATCTGCTGTTGCCAAGTGGGAATAAATGCTTGTTATCTCAAGATGAGGTAAATTCTGGACTAACTGCACAAACTCCACAGCTTTTTGCCAGTCAGTACCCAACCGAGACATTCCCGTATCTAATTTAATGTGTACGGGTAGAGGAGAAGCATGATTGATAGTTTCTAAAATATCGGAAAAAATCAGCGCTTGTTTCGGACTGCACAGAGTTGGCTGGAGATTCCAGTGCGCGATCGCCTGAATTTGCTCTGGTGTGTAGGCTGCACCTAAAATCAAAATGGGCGCTTTTATCCCCGCTTCCCGTAATTGAATGCCCTCTGGAACTGTAGCGACTCCCAACCAACCCGCTCCCGCTTGTACTGCTGTTTGAGCAACTGTGACGGCTCCATGTCCATAGGCATCCGCTTTTACCACTGCCATTAACTGGGTACGTGGCGATACAAACTTTACTAATTGCTGCACATTGTGCGATAACGCGCCTAAATCAATTTCCACCCAAGCTCTTTGCGAAAACCAAGCGTAGGTATCACGCTCCTGATTATCAGCAAAACTAGGGGTTTGGTTACGACTTAACATTGCACTTCACTCCTATCCAACCACTGGAAAGCTTCCAGATTATCTAATTATTCTGGTTTGCTACCCTCAAAGCCATATCAATTTAATCAGGAAAGTTTACCGCTGATCCGGGAGTTAATACAAGATGGTGGTAAGTTTTGATTTCTGCATTTTCACAGCTGTTACACGTTGAGAAATCCTCAACCCCTACCTCATTACTATCAAATATCTTTGCATGAGATAGCTGGGCTTGGATTGTTACTAGATAGTTCTTCCTTATCAAGTTTAGCTTAACAAATTTATTATCAAAGGTCAACCCCCCCAAATACTCCTTTATTCCCGTTTTAGCTAAACTGATAAAACAGCAGAAGAATGGTGATTTTTATGGTATTCTCCTGCTTCCTTTCACCCAAATATTACGAAAGTATAAATTATTATCACCTCCCCAGAAGGGTAGATTCGTGTTAATATATGTAAAACTAATACCTCGAGCGCTAACCAATGGGGAAGGTTTTAGTCCTAAACGCCTCTTACGAACCGCTCAATATCACGAGCTGGCGTCGCGCTGCGATTCTGCTAATTAAAGGCAAAGCAGAACGCATTGAGCATAACGGTAAGTTCCTGTACACAGATTTTCCGTTACCGACTGTGATTCGGTTACGTCATTATGTGCGCGTGCCGTACAAAGAAATTCCTCTCACTCGCCGAAATATCTTGCACCGTGACAGTCACTCTTGTCAATACTGCGGTTATACCGGTGATGAGTTGACATTGGACCATGTGATCCCGCGATCGCGCCGAGGGGGTGATACCTGGGAAAACATCGTTACGGCTTGCGTCCGTTGCAATGTCAAAAAAGGGAATCGCACACCCTACGAAGCCCATATGCCTTTGCGTCATCCTCCACGCCAACCTTATAGTAGTCTTTATTTTGAGGTCAGCAAACATCTCAAGAGCGGACTGCATAACGAGTGGCAAAAATATGTGATCGGTCTTTGACGCTGAAGGAATAGTTCTGAAAAGCCAAAGGAATTATCACCTGTGATAGGTGTGAAATTTTTGTGCTGGTTAAAATAGCCCTGCATCAGCCAGAGGTTATTTTGACCGTGACAGCCCAACTTTGGCTGCCATAAATTTGCCCTACAGATAATCCCGGATGTTTTGCGGCATCTGGTCGAACATGATGGCAAATTATTTAGACAACCGATGTACAAGCCTTCTATCCTAGCTCATAATATTGTAAAATAACTGAGTCAGTGGGAAATATTCCCGTAAAATCAGGAATATACTCATAAAACCTTATGGTCGTTAAAAATACCAAACAACTTTAGTTAAAAGACATATTTGAAACCAGAAATCTTTGTCTTCACTTTCGGGAGGCAGTTTTGTGAAGTTAAGCAGATTGCTCACTAATTTGATTGACAGAAAATAGACCCAGATAAGTATGCCAACAACCCTATATTTCTGCGAAGATCAGAATGTGTCTCTAAAACAGTTCCGTGTTGATTGTATCATTTCTTCACAAATCAATGGAGGCTCGCACTTATCAAGATGTCCCCTATGCAATTGAATTCTTCCTTGAAGCAATCAGAAAGTTTTTTATTGACCACAGAATCTAGCGCAGAGGATGCTGACATAGACCAAGAAGCAGTCGAAGTTGCACTCACCAGACCATCCTTACCATCATCCAATGGCAGCGGCAAAAATGGTAAATATTTAGGTCAACGGGGAAATTCCGTGGCATTTCAGAAATCTGAAGAATTGCAAAAGACGCTTTTAGCACACCGACATGAGCGTCATCTGGTAATTCTCCAAGATTTTCCCGATCCTGATGCTCTGTCTTGTGCTTGGACGTACCAGTTAATTGTTCAGCAATATGATATCAAATGCGAAATTATTTATGCTGGTACGCTGAGTCATCAAGAAAATATTGCTTTAGTAAAGCTGACGGGATTACCCGCCCAGCGCTGGACATCGCAAGTCCTGAAAACTAAAGACTTATCATCTTATCAAGGTTGTATCTTAATTGATAACCAGGGAACTACAAGTCAATTAATGACGGCTGTGCAGCAAGCTGGAATCCCCATTATTGCAGTCATTGACCATCATACTTTACAGGCGGAACACAAGTCAGAGTTTGTTGACGTTCGTCCTGATGTGCGCGCAACTTCCACAATTTTCACCCAGTATTTGCAATCGGGTTTACTAGCCTTAGATAGCAGCATCAGTCAACACGTCAAATGTGCTACTGCTTTAATGCATGGGTTGCGGTCAGATACCAATCGACTGATGCAAGCCCAAGAAGAAGATTTCATGGCAGCAGCATATCTGAGCCGATTTTATGATGCTCAACTGCTGAACGCCATTTTACAGGCAAATCGTTCTAAGCGGGTAATGGATGTGATCGAGCGATCGCTAAAAAACCGCATCGTGCAGAATAACTTTTCCATTGCTGGCGTTGGTTATCTCCGCTACGAAGACCGGGATGCTATTCCCCAAGCAGCTGATTTTCTGGTGACTGAAGAAAACGTCCACACCGCAGTAGTTTTCGGTATTGTTCACGACGAAGACGAGCTAGAAGTAGTCATTGGCTCCCTCAGAACCGCTAAACTCACCCTTGACCCTGATGAGTTTATCAAAGAAGCCTTTGGACAAGATAACACAGGGCGATTTTTTGGTGGTGGACGTACAGGGGCGGGCGGTTTTGAAATTCCGATGGGTTTCTTGTCTGGTAGTAACGAAAATTCTGCCTATGCCAAAATCAAATGGGAAGTATATGATTCTCAAATCAAGCAAAAGCTCCTAAAATTGGTCAATCCTCAAGATGACCCCATTCAGTCTGAGTAGGCGTTAGATTTTTAGTACAAGCAATTTTCAGTAACATCCGTTAAAGCGAACCTGAAGACAATATTTATTCAGTAGGGGTTTAACATTAGTCAACCCCTACTGGTGGATTTAATTTTTCACTAAAAAATACATAGTTAAGCAAAAAAGCAATATCTCTCTTACTGTGAAATAAATCATATCAGTTCTACTTTGAGAAATATAAAAATACCACAGCCAGAATTATTGAATGAGTTTTTATCCCTTCCTGCTGAAGCACAGCGCCAAGTCATAGAATTTATTGCTTTCTTGCGACAAAGATATGTAGTAGTTGAACCTGCTTCGCAGTCATCAGAAGATAATTTTATCAATTATAGTTTCATTGGGATGTGGAGCGATCGCCAAAATTTAACTGACAGCACTGCTTGGGTGCGTAATATTCGAGAACATGAATGCTCAAATTCCCATGACTAACTCAACCGTCATTGAGACTGAATATTCTAATTTATTAAAGATTTAAACATATCATCAATTTATAACAGCACTAAAAATATGGAATTATACTTAATTCGTCATGGTATCGCTGAAGAGAAGCAACCAGACATTAAAAAAGATGAAGAGCGATCGCTTACTCAAGAAGGACGACAAAAAACCGAAAAAGTTGCCCAGAGAATTAAAAACCTGGGTTTGCAGTTTGAGGTAATTGTCACCAGTCCCTTAGTACGCGCCCGCCAAACAGCAGAAATTCTCGTAGCAGCCGGACTCAGTACCCAATGGGAAGAATCTCTTCATCTTGCACCTAATGGTCATATTTCTAGTTGGCTAAAATACTGGTTAGAATCCAGAAATTATCCCCAAAATGCCCAAATTGCCTTGATAGGACATGAACCTTGTCTCAGCAATTGGGCAGAAATTCTGCTTTGGGGTAAGGCCAAAGACAGTTTAGTCTTGAAAAAAGCAGGTATGATCGGGATAAAACTACCAGAAATAGGTTCACC
This sequence comes from Nodularia sp. LEGE 04288, assembly GCF_963896525.1. Lineage (NCBI taxonomy): Bacteria > Bacillati > Cyanobacteriota > Cyanophyceae > Nostocales > Nodulariaceae > Nodularia > Nodularia sp. LEGE 04288. The sequence goes on along the minus strand of NZ_CAWQOY010000094.1, from coordinate 102,790 downwards.
TCTGGGTCGTAGTCAAATGTTTTGGTTGACACCGCCCAAGTACCTGCTATAAGAGCTTTTCAACATTTTTTACCAAAGTGTTGTGACATCGGCTACTCTTATAGCGACAATAATTTCTGGTAAGTTAGCGTGTTCGCGGAGCGTGTGCCTTGCACAATCAGATATTTCAACAAGCAAATGGTGTTGCCATGATGGTGTGCGAATACAAGCCTGGTTTAGAAGGCATTCCCGCCGCCCAATCGAGTATTAGTCATGTTGATGGGCAGAAGGGAATTCTAGAATATCGTGGCATCCGGATTGAGGAACTAGCAGAAAAAAGTTCATTTCTGGAAACTGCTTATCTCTTAATCTGGGGTGAACTGCCAAATAAGGAAGAGTTGGCAGCGTTTGAGCATGAGGTTCGTTACCACAGGCGGATAAAATATCGTATTCGGGATATGATGAAATGCTTTCCAGAAAGCGGTCACCCGATGGATGCTCTGCAAGCCTCAGCTGCGGCTTTAGGCTTATTTTATTCGCTCCGGGATTTACACAATCCTGTCTATATTCGGGATGCTGTGGTGCGCTTGTTAGCAACCATTCCCACAATGGTAGCGGCATTCCAATTGATGCGAAAAGGCAACGACCCCGTAAGGCCTCGCGATGACTTAGACTACGCCGCCAACTTTCTCTATATGCTCAACGAGCAAGAACCAGATCCTTTGGCTGCCAAAATTTTTGACATCTGCTTGATCCTTCACGTCGAGCATACAATGAATGCCTCTACCTTCAGCGCCAGGGTAACGGCTTCAACCTTAACTGACCCTTACGCTGTGGTTGCTAGTGCCGTAGGAACTCTAGGAGGTCCCCTACACGGTGGAGCCAACGAAGAAGTGATTCAGATGTTGGAAGAAATTGGCTCAGTAGAAAACGTGCGTCCCTATGTAGAAAACCTGCTGCAACGCAAAGCCAAAATCATGGGCTTTGGACACCGTGTCTATAAAGTCAAAGATCCACGCGCTACGGTCTTGCAAAACCTAGCAGAGCAATTGTTTGCCAAATTTGGGCATGATAAGTACTATGACATTGCCCTAGAAATGGAACGGGTAGTGGCAGAAAAGCTTCCTGGCAAAGGGATTTATCCCAATGTTGACTTTTATTCGGGTTTGGTGTACAGGAAGATGGGGATTCCTACAGACTTATTTACACCAATATTTGCGATCGCCCGTGTTGCAGGTTGGCTAGCTCACTGGAAAGAACAACTCGCAGAAAACCGCATATTTCGACCTACCCAGATTTACAACGGTAAGCATGAGGTTACTTATCTCCCCATCGACCAACGTTAACTGGTAGCTTGATTATTAGTCAGACTAAACCGTTGCCATCAGGTCGGCGGAGCTTTGTCTTGTTTTGTGAGGCGGAGGTGGCGGTTCTGGGAACAGAAGCAAGGAGCAAATATGCCCCCTAATGACCGAAGAAGCAGGGGGGAAGGGGGCAGGGAGCAGGGGGAGAAAGCCCTTCCCCCTTGCTGTGGAGCGAACGCGAGTGCGTCTCGTAGAGAAGCGGAACATGGGTATCAAGCCCCGTCCACTTCGGCAAGCTCAGTGCGCCGCTTCTAGGAGGCTTGATCTGGGGCGGAGTAGAAGCTTTGTCCCAGTCATCTCCCCATCTCGCCCAGCAAAAGAAATCCCAATGCTGACCATAAGTAGAAGTTCTTGTATAGCTTCAAGGGCTGAAAACCATCAGACGATATACTAGGCATGGGAATTGGCAAAAATCTATGGCTACGTCACGCAAGCTATCAATCGTCTTCATCACAGCATAAAAGGATGAAGGATGAAGGAGCCGAATTTTATACTTTATAACTTCACACTTCATACTTCATACTTCAGTTGACTTAAAGAGCAGAAACATGAACTCAGGAATTGACCTCCAAGGAACGTTTATTCAATCCGTCATGGATTTAGGCATACCGGCAGGGACAGCTAAAGCCATTTGGATGCCCTTGCCAATGATACTGATGCTCATTGGAGCAACAGTGGGGGTACTAGTCTGTGTTTGGTTAGAACGGAAGATTTCGGCATCAGTACAGCAGCGCATTGGCCCAGAATTTATTGGACCTTTTGGCTTACTAGCTCCAGTCGCCGATGGTTTGAAGCTGGTATTTAAAGAAGACATCGTACCAGCAAAAGCTGATGCTTGGCTATTTACCATTGGCCCCATTTTAGTCGTACTGCCAGTATTTCTGTCCTATTTGATTGTCCCCTTTGGACAGAATATTGTGATTACAAACGTGGGCATGGGAATATTCCTGTGGATTGCGTTTTCTAGCATTGCTCCCATTGGGTTGTTAATGGCTGGTTACGCATCAAATAACAAATATTCCCTCATAGGTGGCTTACGGGCTGCGGCTCAGTCTATTAGCTACGAAATTCCCCTATCGTTGAGTGTATTAGCCGTCGTCATGATGTCTAACAGTCTCAGCACCATTGATATTGTTAACCAGCAATCTGGCTATGGTATCCTCGGTTGGAACATTTGGCGGCAACCAGTAGGGTTCTTAATTTTTTGGATAGCAGCCCTGGCGGAATGCGAACGCTTACCCTTTGACCTCCCCGAAGCGGAAGAAGAAATCGTCGCAGGTTATCAGACCGAATACTCTGGGATGAAATTCGCGCTATTTTACCTCAGTTCCTATGTCAACCTAGTGCTTTCTGCTCTATTGGTAGCAGTTTTATACCTGGGTGGTTGGGATTTTCCCATTCCCGTTAACGTCATAGCGAATTGGTTGGGAGTTAGTGAATTCAATCCCGTCTTGCAGGTAGCAACGGCTTCTTTGGGTATTGTCATGACCCTAATCAAAGCTTATTTGCTAGTGTTTATCGCCATCTTGTTGCGTTGGACAGTACCACGGGTGCGGATTGACCAATTGCTAGATTTAGGATGGAAGTTTTTGTTGCCACTTGCTTTGGTTAATCTTCTAGTCACCGCAGCACTGAAACTTGCCTTTCCCTTCGCCTTTGGTGGATAAACCAATTTGAGATTTTAGATTGAATCTGAAATCTCAAATCCCAGATCCTGAATTGAACAGAGAGAGAAAAACACTAAAAATGCTCAAGTTCCTCAAACAAGTTGGTGATTACGCCAAAGAAGCAGTACAAGCCGGACGTTACATTGGTCAAGGGTTAGCTGTAACTTTCGACCATATGCAGCGTCGCCCAGTTACCGTACAGTATCCTTACGAAAAACTGATTCCTGGTGAACGGTTTCGCGGCAGGATTCACTTTGAGTTTGATAAATGTATTGCCTGTGAAGTCTGTGTTCGGGTTTGTCCGATCAATCTGCCTGTAGTGGATTGGGAATTTGAGAAAGCTAACAAAAAGAAAAAGCTCAAACACTACAGTATTGACTTTGGAGTTTGTATCTTCTGCGGCAACTGTGTGGAATACTGCCCAACGAACTGTCTATCAATGACAGAAGAGTATGAACTATCCACTTACGATCGCCATGAATTAAACTTTGACAACGTAGCTCTAGGTCGTCTGCCTTACAAAGTCACAAATGACCCAATGGTTACACCACTGCGTGAACTAGCTTACTTGCCCAAGGGTGTGATGGAACCTCACGGACTACCTGCTGATGCGCCTCGTGCTGGTTCTCATCCAGAAGACCTGCTAGAACAAACAGAAAAAACAAATGCCTAGCGCCGCAAAGCGGAATTTGGACTTCAAATCAATCAAAAGCCGATGATATAAACTTTTGACTTTTGACTTTTGACTTCCGCCTGGCGGTGCTAGTGGGTAATCGTGATTACCGATTACCAGTTACGATTTATTGGAAATCAAAAAGGATCGGAAAAAGTGAATCTAGCCGAAGGAGTACAGTTTGTTTCCTTATGCATACTAGGCGCGATGATGATTGGGGCAGCTTTAGGAGTAGTGCTGTTCTCTAACGTTGTCTATTCTGCCTTTATGCTGGGGGGCGTGTTTATCAGCATGGCGGGAATTTACCTGTTGCTGAATGGTGACTTTGTAGCAGCTGCACAGGTGCTGGTTTATGTTGGGGCGGTTAACGTGCTAATTCTGTTTGCCATTATGTTGGTGAACAAGCGGGAAGATTTTGCGCCATTTCCCAGTGCTGGGCTGCGGAAAGTCCTCACAGCAGTAGTCAGTCTGGGATTATTTGGCCTGTTGAGTGTGATGGTATTGGGGACTCCTTGGGCATACTCAACACCTGCTCTTGTAGCTCCGGAAAGTTCTATAGTTGTGATTGGTGAGCATTTCTTCACTGACTTTTTACTGCCTTTTGAACTGGCTTCAATATTGTTGCTGATAGCGATGGTGGGAGCGATTATTTTGGCACGTCGCGAGTATTTGCCTGAACAACCGACAGTATCAGAGTTGCAACAAAGTGTTTTGACTTTGCCAGAACGCCCCAGAGACTTGGTATCGGCGGGCAGCGAAACCAAAGAGTAAAATTTGCGATATTATGTGGCTGCGCTACGCAAGCGATCGCAATTAAAAAGCCAGATTTTTGATGGCTATGCCACGCAAGCTAACAGAAGGGATACGAGAATCCATGCAACTCCAGTACTTTTTATTACTAGCCGCAGCTTTGTTTTGCATTGGCATCTATGGTTTAATTACCAGTCGTAACGCCGTGCGGGTGTTGATGTCAATTGAGTTACTGCTGAATGCTGTTAATCTGAATTTAATGGCATTTTCCAACTTTCTCGATTCAACTTTAATTAAGGGTCAGGTATTCACCGTGTTTGTGATTACCGTGGCAGCTGCTGAAGCGGCGGTGGGTTTAGCCATTGTGCTGGCCATTTATCGCAACCGCGATACCGTCGATATGGAGCAGTTTAATCTCCTGAAGTGGTAAATTTTGCGTGCAACTCAAGCAGGTAATCATTGCTTATAAAGCACGAGATTCCCAGAGTAAACGCTGGGCAGAACTCTGTGCTAAACAACTAGAAAACCGCCATTGTCAGGTGTTAATGGGGCCTAGTGGTCCAAAAGATAACCCTTATCCGGTGTTTTTGGCTTCTGCAACTCAACCCATTGATTTGGCTTTGGTACTCGGTGGTGATGGTACTGTTTTAACAAGTGCCAGACATTTAGCCCCTGCTGGTATACCCATTCTGGGTGTAAATATTGGCGGTCATCTGGGCTTTTTAACCGAGTCTGTAGATGAGTTTGAAGATACAGAGAAAATTTGGGATCGGCTATTTGAGGATCGCTATGCCATCCAGAGGCGGATGATGCTACAAGCGGCAGTGTATGAGGGTCATCGCACGAATTTGGAACCTGTGACTGAGCTATACCTTGCTTTGAACGAATTTTGTGTGAAACCCGCTTCTGCTGACCGCATGATCACTTCAATTCTGGAAATGGAAATTGATAGTGAAGTAATCGATCAATATGTGGGGGATGGTTTGATTATTTCCACTCCCACTGGTTCTACTGGTTACACCGTTTCTGCTAATGGCCCCATTATCCACGATGGTATGGAGGCGGTTACCATCACTCCCATTTGTCCCATGAGTCTTTCTAGTCGCCCTCTAGTTTTACCTCCTGGTTCTGTGGTCAGCATCTGGCCTTTGGGAGACTATGATTTGAGTACAAAGCTGTGGATGGATGGGGTTTTATCTACGTCGATTTGGCCAGGACATCGCGTTGATGTGCGGATGGCTGATTGTCGGGCGAAGTTTATTATTTTGCGAGAGAACAATTCATATTATCAGACACTGCGTGAGAAGCTGCTTTGGGCAGGTACAAGGGTTCGCTACAGTAATAATCACCGTAATTGATTTATCAGGTGTCTACCGAGCGCTTTTGCTGCAAGTTGTCTGTGAAATATACCAGCCCCCGGATATTTTCGGGGGTTTTTCAGCAGTTGTGGCTGTGGGGAAGTTTCAGTTTTGAGCCGATACATTAATTTGATTAGGAGATTTTAAAGCACTTTATCAGAAACCTAATTATGCGGAACCTCATTCTTGTTCCGAGTTGGTTGCGGTTTTCTATTATCTTCTTATTGGCAATGGGGATATTATTTCGCTTTGTTAATCTTGAAGGTAAAGTTTATTCCCATGATGAAACTTATACATCATTGCGAATTTCTGGCTACACAGTAGATGATGTCAAGCAGCAAATATTCAACGGTCGGGTCATTAGTCAAGAAAGTTTTGCTAAGTTTCAACGTCCTAATTTAGAAAAAGGCTTCAGTGACACAATTATGTCTCTGGCTACAGAAGACCCGCAATATCCACCGCTTTATTATTTAATCGCTAGATTATGGGTGCAAATATTTGGGAATTCAATCACCGTAATTAGAAGTTTATCTGGCTTGATCAGCCTGTTAGTTTTCCCGTGTATTTACTGGCTATGCCGAGAATTATTTAATGTACCATTATCAGTACCTTGGTTAGCGATCGCTTTGATGGCAATCTCCCCTATTCATGTGCTTTACGCTCAAGAAGCACGAGCAGATATTCTATGGTTAGTCACGATCATACTATGCAGCGCAGCACTGTTGCGAGCTATGCGGCTGGAATCAAAAGAGCATCATGAATTAGCACAAGGACAGCAAATTCCCGACCGTTTTGCTACCTGGGGAATTTATGTAGTAACTTTGATACTTAGTTTATATACAAGTTTGTGGAGTATCTTTATCGCTGTTGCTCATGGGATTTATGTGATTACAACTACCCGATTTCAACTAACTGAAACAGTTAGAGCTTATTTGATAGCTTCATCTCTGGGATTTTTAGCCTTCATGCCTTGGATGATGATCGTGGTAGCCAATTTCTTTGAGTTTCTGATCTCAGCAGATGTGATTAAAAACGAGACATCCCTGATGCCTTTAATTTCAGTGTGGTTAATGCAGGTAAGCCGGATTTTTTTTGATTTAAACTTTAGTTTAGAAAATCCCCTGGGCTATTCAATTGCATTAATTTTCTTAACTCTAGTGGGATATGCAATTTATTTTCTCTGTCGAACAACTAATTACAAAACATGGTTTTTTCTGCTGATATTGATGATAGTACCAGTCATACCTAAAATGCTGCCTAACTTATTTTTTGGAGGCATATTCTTTAATTCAAACTTATATTTAATACCTGGATATTTAGGAGTTCAAATTGCTGTGGCTTATCTGCTAGCTACGCAAATATATAATGGAATTGTATTGCGCCGCAGAATCTGGCAAATGATTTTGGTATTGATAGTTGTTTGTGGGTTGGTGTCTTCTAGAGTAAGTTACGAAGCTGAAACCTGGTGGAATAAGGGAATTAGCTATGGAAATCCCCAAATTGCTAATATTATTAATCAGGCTGAAAGCCCACTTGTAATTAGTGATTCTCAGGGAATTAATTATGGAAATGTCTTTTCTCTGAGCTATATTGTACAGCCAAAAGTCCGATTTCAATTAGTACAGGGTCAAGATATTCCTGACATCCCTACTGGTTTTACTGATATTTTTTTACTCAATCCTTCAGATATTTGGCGGGGAGAACTAGAAACGAGATATAAATCTACAACTAATCTGGTTTATAGCAACAATTATTACTTGCTGTGGAAGTTAGTTAATCCTCCCATTTAGTGTGAAAAAATATCATGGGAATATTGAGATTACCCTAATAACTGCTGTACGTTTTAGGAGCGCCATAATATTTTGTCGCATAAGGGAACACCAAAACATTAATTACCCAAAAATTGTAGTCGGGGAAAGCGGGCGCGTAACCCACCATAAACTTAAGGATAATGGTGGGTTACGGACTATCGTCCTAACCCACCCTACAAATTGGGGATTTTATTCCTTGGAAGTCCCTAATTACTTGTTGATTTATTTAAAACCAGCTAAGAATCACTAACATAAATTTTCAGCAAATTCTCAGCTTAAATTAATTCTGATCATCAGATGTAGCCTTAAATTATCCTTAGACATAAATTTGAGGATATGAAAGCGATGAAGTTCAAGCATTTAATAATTGTGGGTATAGTTGCCATGATTACCGTAGGCTGTGCCACAGAGGTAACTTCCAATGAAGCAGATACTCCAACGTCAACTGCAACAACCGTAGCTAGTTCAGTTGCTAAGTCTGGAAATTTTCAGGCGGCGGAACATCCCACTCAGGGAAAAGTCAGTGTAATCACTGAAGCGGGTAAACGCTACCTGGAGTTTGATCAAAGTTTCAAAACTGATCATGGCCCCGACTTATTTGTGATTTTGCATCGTTCGTCAGTACCACCAGTGTCTGGGATTCAAGAAAAAGACTATGTGAGTATTGCGGCGCTGCAAAAGATCAATGGTACTCAACGTTACGCTTTACCTGATAATGTGAATTTGGCAGACTTCAAATCTGTGGCGATATGGTGTCGCCAATTTAATGCTACTTTTGGCTATGCTGTTTTATAAAGGTCAAAAGTAAAAGGTAAAACAAATACAGCATTTTGCAATTGCGTGGCGTAGCCATAGAAGTAAGAAAGCACAGATAAATCTGTGTATTGTTGCAATCAAAATCGCTGTATTTTTGATTTTTCTGGTTAAATTACCCATAATTTAGAAATTTGTCTTATGCAAACAGCAGATTTTTTGCGTCTGATACATCCAGCGATGGCGATTATTTTTGTTTTTCCGTTAATTGGAATTGTAGTTAACTTTGCTTGGCAAACCCGCCAGCGTCGTTTACAAAATTTGGCGGGAAATAAGAGCAAAATTCCGCCTGTAGTTGGTAAAGAACATCAGGAATTTGGAGACTGGTTAACAAGTGCAGTTGTGGGGTTATCTTTAATAGGATTAGCCCACCCAATCGGCAAAAATATGATTAAAAATCAATTATGGAATCAGTCACTGTTCTCAGTCGTATTTATTGTGCTAATGTTCATTTTAACTATTGCCTCTTTAGGATTACTTTATCGGGCAAAGCAAAGGCTATGGCGGGGAATTTTTGCGAGTTTAACTGGTGCAGGTTTAGTGATTCTTGGTTGCCAGGATGGAGTATTTCGCCGGACAAATGAGTGGTATTGGTCACATTACTATATTGGCATTGCTGCCTCATTGCTGATGATATTTTCTATCGCCATTGTGCAAGATATTTATCAAGATAGGTCTAATCGGTGGCGGCTGGTTCACATTATATTAAACTGCGTTGCTTTATTACTATTTATTGGACAAGGGATGACAGGAACGCGAGATTTATTGGAAATTCCTCTAAGTTGGCAAGAACCCTATATTTATCAGTGTGATCTTGCTAATCAAATCTGTCCGACACCAAATGAAGAAACACCACAGTGAAGCAAATTAGCCAAGTTTTTTCCAGAATTGATCTTCATTCGTTACAAGTCCGTCTCACCGTTGGCATTGCTGTACTTTCAGCTTTGGGATTAGGGATGTTAGCGGCTTGGACGAGTTGGAAAATGAAGGAAATTTTAGTAAATAGTCATAAACATAATATTGCCAGAATTGCTAAACGCTTACCAAAAGATGTGCAACTTTATAGTGAAATGTTGCCCTCAGAGGTGGGTTTGCAAAAGGCAATTGATAACTTGACAAGTACTAATACATTTTTGTGGATCAAAAGTCCTGAGAATAAAGTTTTGGCAAAATCTCAAAATTGGAATCAGTTATCTGATGGGGCAGCAAATGAGTTAATGTTATTACAAGAGAAATCATTTCAACCCCAAATAAATCAAGTTAAGCAATACTATTTTATTGTGTGCGGTGCTGCGTTACCAGTAGAGGGTAAAACATTAGGGAATTTATTTGTAGTCCGGGATGTTACCTACGAACATACAATGTTTTTGGTAATTGTGCGGAGTTTGGGAATTGGTAGTGTTTTTGTGATTGCAGCAATTTCTGGGGCGATCGCCTTATATATTCAGCGTTCTCTGCAACCTCTGCGCCAGTTAAGTCGGATGACAGAACTTATTTCTATTGAAGATGTAGGACAAGCGCAACTTTATTTAGATAATGCACCTAGCGAAGTTAAAGAGTTAGCCCAAACCTGCAATATGATGTTATCTCGCCTCTCCCAATCTTGGGAACAAGAAAAACAATTTGTGAGTAATGTTTCCCATGAATTAAGGACACCGTTAACAATTGTACAAGGTTACTTACAAAGTGTATTACGGCGGCAGAATAATTTAACTCCAACCCAAATAGAAGCTTTAGAAACTGCGGCGACGGAAGCAGAATACACCATCCGCTTGTTAGAAGATTTGCTGGATTTAGCCAGAGCGGATAGTGGTTATTTACAGTTTATTCGGGAACCATGCGTACTCAATGATTTAGTAATAGAGGTTGTGGGGATGGCAGAGAAATATAGCGATCGCCAAATTCAAATTGATGCTATAATTGAGCATATAGAGGTCAAAGCAGACTACAATCGTCTTAAACAAGTATTATTGAATTTAATTGATAATGCTGTTAAATATTCTGAAGCTGACACACCTGTAATTGTGAAGTTGGATCGGCAAAAAGCAGAGGTAATTATTCAAGTTTGCGACCAAGGTTATGGCATACCATTACAGCAGCAAACACGAATATTTGAACGCTTTTATCGCATAGATGAAGCTCGGACACTTTCCACTGGGGGATGTGGCTTGGGGTTATCAATTGTCAAAACACTTGTAGAAGGGATGGGTGGTAATGTCACAGTGCGATCGCGCTTGGGAGAAGGAAGTATGTTTACAATTAATTTACCCTGCGACTAACTGTGAGGATAGTTTAAGGAATTTCAATAATAAATTCTGAACCGCCTTCAGGACAAGCATGGTGAGTTAAAGTCCCTTTGTGAAATTCCGTGATGATTTGATAGCTGGTAAATAAACCTAATCCCACTCCTTTTCCTGGTGATTTTGTCGTAAAAAACGGCTCAAATAAATGAGATACATTCTCTGGTGAAATTCCGATTCCATTGTCTTTAATACTAATTCTGATTTGCTGTTGTTCTGTTGTGGATAGATTGATCCAGATTGTCGGGTGAAATGAACTGTCAATAACTGAACTGATTTTTGATTCTAGCGCCTGAATAGCATTTTGGAAAATATTGAGCAGAGCTTGATTTAAAAGATTTCCTTGTCCAATCAGTTTTGGCGTATCTTGATAATTTTTCACAACTGAAATCTTGACGGCTCCGTCATCTAAAACAAGTTGATGACGTAGTATAATCAGGACACTTTCCATGCTTTCTTGAATATTTATGGGTTTGATGCCTGATTCATCAAGACGGGAAAAAATATGCATAGCATTGATCACAGAACGAATCCGTTCGGCTCCCGTATGAAGAGAGTTAATAACTCTTCTGAAATCTGTAACTAAAAAATCTAATTCAATATATTCAATAAAATTTTTAATTTCGGGAGTGGCATCTGGAAATGCTTTTTGATAAAGTGCCACCAGGGTAATCAGGTTTTCACTATATTCAGATGCAGGTTTGAGGTTACCCACAATAAAACTGAGTGGGTTGTTAATTTCATGAGAAATTCCGGCGGTAATTTGAGAGGCATTAACGAGCTTTTCTTTTTGAATAAGTGCAGCTTCAGTTTTTTGTAATTCTAGGAGCATAGTTTGGATCTCCTGATTGCGATCGCGTAAGTTTTTTTGTAATTGTTGCACCTTTAACTGAGTTTGCACTCTCACCAATATCTCTTCTAAATTAAATGGTTTAGTAATGTAGTCAATTCCTCCGGCTTCAAAGGCTAAAATTTTATCCTTAACTTCATTACCGGCACTCAAAAAAATCACAGGAATTATCGAAGTTTCTGGATCATTCTTCAGGCGTTGACAAACTTCATATCCTCCCATGCCTGGCATATTAATGTCTAAAATTATTAAGTCAGGTGGCAGTGACTTCACAGATGTTAATGCTGCCTGTCCATTAATAGCTTTGCGGACTTGATAATTGTGTTTAGATAAAAAATCAGATAAAAACCGAATATTTTCTAATTTATCGTCAACAATCAAGATGTCAGCGACAAATACTTGATCTTCTGCATACATATCCATGATTTAATCGAAAATTAATTTATTGAGTGAGGGCGATTATTTTATCAAACTGATAGGTTTCAATTAATTGAGTTAAAGTTTTAATTAAGGCTGTGTGTTCCGAAGGAATTTGAGTCAGGAGATGGAGACTACTGCTATCGTTACCTTGGGCAGCAGCCATGTGTAATTGAGAAATCCAACTGACTGGCATCATAGCTAATGCCGCAGAATCAAGAACAAAATCGGCTGATGGAGAAATCAAACTTACCGCAGTTTTTTCATATACGTATTCTACCTGTAGATGTTTATTAAGGACTTCTAAAATTTCTTCCCAACGAAATGGTTTGCTGACAAAATCATCACAACCTGCATCTAAACTTTCTTGTTTCTGTTCTGTAAAAGCGCTGGCTGTGAGGGCGATGATTTTTGTCGCGGGGTAAATTTGCCCATTTTTATTGTTTAATGCTTGTGCTAAATTCCGAATCTGCCTAGCTGCTTGATAACCATCTAGAATTGGCATCCGCATATCCATAAAAATCAGGTGAGGTTGCCATTCTTGCCAAAGTGCGATCGCCTGTTCTCCGTTTTCTGCTTGCTGTACGGCGAAACCTAAACGGTTCAAGATATTACTCAATAGTAAACGATTAGGATGATTATCTTCAGCAATCAAAATGCGATAAGTTGTTTGTCCTGGGGCAATCGTGACTGCATCCAGAATGGGAGAAGATAATTGGGCAATAGCAATGGCTTCCGGCAAATCAGCCTGGATATGAAACCTGAAACAACTGCCTTGACCTAATTCACTTTCAACAGTAATTTCACCTCCCATTAATTGCACAAATTTTTGACTAATTCGCAATCCTAAACCTGTTCCTTCCTGCGATAGCCGTCCAGAGCGTGTTTGCTGAAAAGCTTGAAATAAATTCCCTATTTCCTCTGGGCCTATCCCAGTACCAGAATCTTCTATTTCAAAAAATAATTGATATGGCATGGGGGATACTGAGTTAGTAGTTTCTTCTACTTCCCCAGCTAATTGATCACACTTAGCTCGCAGAGTTACCTGTCCTTTTTCCGTAAACTTGATGGCATTACCCAACAAATTGATCAGGATCTGACGCAGTTTGTTCTCATCAGTTTTGATGTACTCAGGTACAGTTGGATCACAATCAAAAATTAGTTTTATGCCTTTAGATTCGGCTTTCGGTTGCAGCATGGCTGCCAAACTATGCAGTAAGTTATGTAGGTTAAATTCTACTGCCGATAAAGTCATCCGTCCTGCTTCAATCTTGGACATCTCCAGGACATCATTAATTAACCCCAGCAGATGTTCACCACTTTGGTTAACGATTTCTGTATATCTTTGATGTTCAGAGGACAAGGTGTGATCTCGCTGCATCAACTGGGTAAAACCCAAAATGGCGTTGAGTGGAGTCCGCAGTTCATGGCTCATATTTGCCAGAAACTCACTTTTGGCTAGACTAGCGGCATCAGCGGCTTCTTTAGCTAGTTTGAGTTCCTCTGCTTGTTTCTGGGTTTGGGCAAATAATTCTGCCTGTTGCACTGCTACCCCAAGTTGACTGCTAATTTGGGTAACAATCTGAATTTCTGAGTTTTGCCATTGTCGGGGGCTGCCGTTTTGGTAAACTGCCAACAAGCCCCAAAGTTGAGTACCACAAAAAATGGGAGCAATAATATAAGCCCGTGCCTGTAATTGTTCTAAAAGTTCGAGATAACAGGTATCAAATCCGGCTTTGTAAATGTCATTAACACAACAATAGCTATTTTCTTGGTGATATATACCGCCGGCGTTGTCTTGCAAATAGGTATCGCGGATTAAGATTCCTGAATCAGTCAGTTGAGTAATTACACAGTTGTTTTGATCTACAGAAATCTCGGTGAGTTTAGGATTTCTGCCTTGTGCGGAAAGCACAGAATACCAAGGTTGAGAAACTGATTCGGCGACTAATTCGCCACTCCAATCGGGTTGAAAGCGATAAATCAAGACGCGATCGCAATTTACAGCTTGGCGTAATTCGGCAGTGGTAGCCTGGAAAATCGATTCCAGATTCAAACTTTGACGCATTTGCTGGATGATATGGCTGGTGGCTTTTTCTCGCTCTGCCATTACCCTCATTGCTGTTTCTGTGGTAATTCGTTCTTGAATTTCCAGTTCTAGGGTGTGATTAACTTGCACAAGTTCAACTGTGCGCTTTTCCACTCGGAATTCTAGTTCCTCGTAAGCGCGGTTTTTGTCTTCTTCTGCCCATTTGCGTTGCAGTTCGGCGGAAGCCCTGGCCGCAAAAACTTGTAAAAGTGTTTTGATGCGATCGCTAATTTCTAGGGGTTTGACATCGACAATACACAGGTTACCGATGACTTTGTGATCAATATTCAATAAGGGAACCCCGATATAACTGACTGCGCCTAACTGCTCTAGCAATGGGTTATTGAGGAAAATGTCTTGCAATCCATTGGGATAAGCACAGAACATATTTTTTTGAACTACATTTTGGCAGGGAGTGTTAATTAGTTCATATTCAAAGTTCTCTCCCAGACGATCTTTGTGCCAAAAATTAATACTCTGGACTTTTTGTAAAGAATTGTCAATGGTTTTAAACACGAAGGCATAACTGACACCCAATGCTGTGGCGAGATTCTGCACCAAGGCGGGAAAGAAATCATTGCCAGTCACAGAAGCCGTACCAGCAACAATCATTTCCAGGGTTTCTTCTGTGCGTTTTCGTTTGGCGATTTGCTTTTCTAGTTCTTGGTTGATGGCTTCTAGCTGTTCTGGCGATCGCAATGCCAGAAATTGCGGTAAAAGTTCCTTCAGTTGTAATGCGGTATAACAAGACACGAAAGCCGTGATGGCTCGGACAATGCCTGATACCCAGTAATCTGGATGCCACAACGTCCAAATATCCAGCAGGTGTCCTGTGCCACAGAGGATAATAAATCCCCCAAATAAAACAAATACGTTGGAGAAGGGCATATCTCCGCGCTTACGGACAAAGTAGATCAGCATGACGGGAATCGAGAAATAGGCGATCGCTATCAGTGCATCACTAATCAGATGTAACGCCACCAGAGGCTTTTGCCAAAGATAGCAATGTCCATGCGGTATATAATTCCGAGAAGATAAAAAATTATCAAATAATTCCGATAATACTTGCATACTTTAAATTTTAAGATTCACAATTAATTAGACTGTTTATTTTCGATAAATATGGCAGTATTTGCCGTAAAATAGGCTATGATCGCAAAATTCTCCTAATTTATTTTGTAATCTTTGCTTAACAGCGAAACTGATCAAGATTATCGTTTGTCATTAGGTTTCAATAGGTTAATGTCAATAATTCCAGCTAGTTAACGCTGCGCCGTTAGCAAAGCTATGCTCGCAGGACTTTACACACAAGGACTAGACTCTGTGAGTACGAAATTGATAAATTTACATTGCTTAACATATAGTTGAATTTATAATTGCCTAAGTACTGATTTTGGATTGATTATAATTTTTACACTAAACATGAGAACTTGCTAGCACCGATAGAATTTTAAATCAGCAACTTAACCAACCAAAATAGAAACTTATGTTAAAAGACGAAAAATTTGTAAAATTGAGCTATTAAATCATATTTAATTGGATAAGACTCTCAGTGTACCGCTTGTGGTTTGGCATAATGATAAATCCGCAGAATTCTCAGTCCAAAAACGTAGAAGAGGCGTTGTCATCAGTTCTCAAGGTTGGCAAAGATTACAGGCCGCAGAATACTTATCGGCAGTGCGGGACAATGGAGGTCATCCATATACTTTAGAGCAGTTGAGCGATCGCACCGGAATTAGCAGCAAAACTTTAACCAAAGTCCGTCGGCGACAAAGCACTGTAGATCAACCCACTCTCGCCTCATACTTTGAAGCCTTTGGATTGTCGTTACAAAATGACGATTATATTAGACAAGAATTAGACACTAATACAAGAACAGCAGTAGCAACAAGCTTACAGCAAACTCCTCTCAAGGGACAACTTGCCCCAAATTCACCATTTTATATCTATCGTCCCCCGGCAGAAAAACAGTTCATGGGGGAAATTTTTCAACCAGGAGCTTTAATTCGGATTCGCGCCCCCCGACAGTTTGGTAAAACATCTTTAATTACCCAAGGGTTAAGTCAGGCGACAGAATATGAGTTTCGTACAGCAGTTATCAGTTTGCAACTAGCAGATAGAGAAGTATTTAGCAGTTTAAGTCAGTTTCTCCAGTGGCTATGTATGATGGTGAGTCGCAGTCTAGATTTACCTCACCGCCTAGAAGAATTATGGAATCCCTTATTTGGCAATAACTATAGTTGTAATGAATATTTTGAAACTTATTTGCTACCTGCTGCCCAGACTCCTTTACTATTAGTTCTAGATGAAGTCAATGTATTATTTAACTACCCAGACATTGCTGCTGATTTCTTTGGAATGCTGCGAGCTTGGTACGAACAAGCTAGGCACAGCACGGGTAGTAGTGAATTATGGCAGAGACTCAGGCTAGTAATTGCATATTCCACAGAGATTTTATTGCCGCTCAACTTGCATCAATCTCCTTTCAATGTGGGATTATTAATCGAGTTACCAGCATTTACACCAGAGCAAGTGCAAGAATTAGCTATCCGCTATGGGCTAGAACCTCCAGCAGGTTATACTACTGAGTTAGTTAAATTAGTGGGGGGAAAACCTTACTTAACTCAGTTAAGTTTATTTCACCTGAGTCAATCAGAGAAAACCCTAGAGCAATTGTTGGCAACAGCGACTTTACCTGACAGTATATTTAATAGTCACTTACGGCAACAGTTAGCATACTTAGAACAAGATCCAGAACTTGAGGAAGTCATGCAGCTAGTAGTTAAGTCTACTCAAGGCATAGAGTTGCATCCGAGTCAATCATTTAAGCTGCAAGGAATGGGATTAATTCGGTTTCAAAATCAATTGGCTGTTTGCAGCTGTGAGTTATATCAAAAGTACTTTGCTCAGGTTTTGAAGGATTAAAGGCAAAGGGGCGCGGAGTTAATTTTAGTTTATGGTTGTTTATCCTAGTCCTGATGTTTCCTATCAAGTTGGGGGGAGTTTGCCTGCTAATGCTGCATCTTATGTGCGAAGAGGGGCAGATGAGGTGCTGTTTCAGGGATTGTTGCGGGGTGAGTTTTGTTACGTGTTTAATGCTCGGCAAATGGGTAAATCTAGCTTGCGGGTACAAACGACTCACCGTCTCCAAGCTGAGGGTGTGCGATGTGGTGTGATTGATATTACGGCGATTGGGACGCGAGAAGTCACGCCAGAACAGTGGTATGCTTCGATAATTGGGCTGTTGGTGAAGAATTTTGGGTTAAATCTCGATTTGGGGAATTGGTGGCGCGATCGCTCTCATCTATCTTTGATTAATCGATTGAGTGATTTTTTTGATACTGTGCTGCTGCGGCAAATCTCCGCACCGATTGTCATATTTATTGATGAAATTGATAGTGTTCTCAGTCTCAAGTTTGCTACTGATGATTTCTTTGCTTTAATTCGAGCTTATTATAACCGCCGCGCCGAACAACCAGAGTATTTCCGTCTCAGCTTTGCATTGTTTGGTGTGGCGACTCCAGGAGATTTGATTGCTGACACTACCCGGACTCCGTTTAATATTGGACAAGCCATTGAGTTACAGGGTTTTCGTGGCACTGAAGCAACGCCATTGTTAACTGGATTAAATGGTTTTGTCTCTGATTCTCCAGCTACTCTGCAACAGATTTTATTCTGGACTGGGGGACAGCCATTTTTAACCCAAAAGTTATGTCGGTTGGTAGTGCAGAACAAGGCAGACTTGGTTGATCATTTGGTGCAGACTTACATTCTGCAAAATTGGGAAAGCCAAGATGAACCAGAACATTTAAAAACAATTCGCGATCGCCTACTGTATAGTGAGGAACGCAGAGGACGATTGCTCGGACTATATCAACAAATTCTCTTGCGCTTTACCCTGGATAACGATGGCATTCCCGCTGACAATAGCCCAGAACAAACAGAACTGATATTAACCGGATTGGTAGAAAAACAAGGCGGCATTCTCCAAGTTAAAAATCCCATTTATCAGCAGATTTTCGACTTAGATTGGGTTGCTAAACAACTGGCAAATATCCGTCCCTATTCTCAAGCCATCAATGGTTGGATGGCATCGGGATATATAGATCAATCCTGGTTACTGCGGGGACAGGCGTTACAGAAAATACTGCTATGGACACAAGGTAAAAGCTTAAATGACTTAGATTATCGCTTTCTCGCAGCTAGTCAGGAACTAGAACGGCAGGAAGTGAAAAAAACACTGAAAGCCGAACGATTGCGAGAAGTGCAGACGAGGTTAAACCTAGAACTACAGCGTTATCTAGAACAACAGCAACATCTCAAGCGCCAACGGCTGATGTTAGGAATTGTCAGCGTGATGATGTTGGTAGCGATCACTCTGGGACTTGTGACCTATAATCAATATCAGCAAACAGCCGTCAGTGAAGTCAAAGCGATCGCATCTGCTGCCAATGGTAGTTTCAACTCTCATCAGCGATTAGATGCCTTAGTACAAGCGATTAAAGCACGTCAGAAATTTAAAAACCTCAATTTCGCCCATTTAGCCGATAAAACCTCCTTAGATTCACAAACTCACATGGCACTACAAAAAGCTGTCTATGGAGCGGATGAAGTGAATCGCCTGTTAGGACATCAAGGAATTGTTTTAAGCGTTGATTTTAGTCCAGACGGTGAGTGGATTGCCTCATCTAGCGTTGACCGTACAGTTAAACTGTGGCACAGAGATGGCACACTGGTGAGAACCCTCACACACTCCACAACATTAAACAGTGTCCGCTTCAGCCCCGATAGTCGTTTAATTGCCGTAGCGGGGATTGATGGCTCTGTGCGTCTGTGGACGATAGAAGGTAAATTACTGCAAGTCTTCACCGGACATCAGTCTGCGTTGTCAAAAGTTGTTTTCAGCCCGGATGGAAAAATTATTGCCTCTGCTAGTGGCGATCGCACCATTAAACTCTGGGAATTAGATGGTACTCTAATTAAAACTCTTCAGCATGACCGTGGTGTGTGGGGAATAGCCTTCAATCCCGACGGCAAAACTATCGCCTCTAGCACAGTGGGAGGACAAAATTACCTCTGGCAACTGGATGGAACACTAATCAAAAAATTCACCGCCGGATCAGCCACTATCTGGAGTCTGGCTTGGAGTCAGGATGGTAAAACTTTAGTATCAGGTGGTGCAGATTATCTAGTGCGACTGTGGAATCAAAATGGTGTCCTGCGGCAAAGTTTGTGGGGACACACATCGGAGATTCTAGATATAACCATCAGCCAGGATGAACAAATCATAGCCTCCGCTAGTGCTGATAAAACCGTCAAATTATGGCGGATGGATGGTACTTTAATTAGAACATTGCAGGGGCATACTTCCAATGTGGAAGGAATCGGCTTTAGTCCAGATGGACAAATTATCGCTTCGGCTGGACATGACAACACCATCAGACTTTGGCGGGTTCATCCACCATTAGTTAAGCTCCTCAATAGCCATAAGGGAAGGGTATGGCGGGTGGCGTTCAGCCCTGATGGCAAATATTTAGCCTCTGTGGCCGGTAAACAAGTGAAACTCTGGAATCAAGACGGTTCTCTCGCAAAAACCATTGTTGAAGAAGATTCCCAGATGCTTAGTCTCACCTTTAGCCCTGATAGTCAAACTTTAGCAATTGTCGGTTCTCTCGGTGTGATTAGACTGTGGCAGCTTGAGGATAATCAGCGCACAATTATTGCCGGAGAAGGTTTCGGCCTTTTGGGTATTACCTATAGTCCAGATAGTAAATTTTTGGCAACTGTAGGATTTGACGGTAAGCTGAGATTTTGGCAACGTCAAGCTAATAATCAGTTTCAACTTTATCAAACCATTACCGCACACAGCGATCGCATTTGGGATATTGCTTATAGTCCAGATGGAGAGTTTTTAGCTTCTGCGAGTGCTGATGGCACTATCAAAATTTGGACGATTAAAAATAGCGAACGCCTATTAGAGAAACCATTACACACACTAGAAGGACATCATAGTGAAGTCCTTGGTCTTGCCATCAGTCCCGATAGTCGATATATTGCCTCCACTGGCGGCGATGGTAATCTCAGGCTATGGCGACGGGATGGAACTTTAGCGCGAGTTTTTTCCGGAGATAGCATTGGCTTTACCAGAGTAGCATTCAGTCCAGATGGAGAAATTGTCGCGGCTGCCAGTTTCGACAATACCATCAAGGTCTGGAAAATAGATGGGACATTGCTCACCACCCTGAATGGACATACTTCTAGTGTAAGTACTGTAGCCTTTAGCCCCGACAGCAAAACCCTAGCCTCTGGTAGTGATGATCAAGTCGTAATTCTCTGGGATTTAGAGCAAATTCTCAATTTAGACCTGGTAAAATCCGGCTGTGACTGGGTAGAGGATTATTTACGCACAAATAAAGATATTGAAAAAAGCGACCGCGACCTTTGCCACAACTAAATAGGACTATTTTCTGGTGACGCGGACATTTTGGCGATCATCATACTCGGACGCGCACAGCCTATCAAGGTAAATTTTGTAAAGAAATATTACGAAAACCACAAGTCTTGCGTAAAGAACAAACATAACTTTGTGGACTAATTAGCAGCTAAAAAAATCATCTTTCAGCTTGCAACTAACATTTAATTTTGGATATCTGCCATTTTTCAGTAATGGTAGTGATGACAAAATTCGAGACATAAACTATATTCCACGGAGAAATTAAGTATGCCGCTAGTTTCAACATTTGAATTACTTGTGAAGCAAATTGCTCCTACAGATGGCTTTGAAAATTTACCCCCAGATATTGCACAAAACCTCAAAAAAGTTGCTCGTAGAGTAGTTCAAGGTTACTTTTTAACCATTGCTAACACGACTAATGCTACTGCCGCCTTGAGACTGGAATTTACAGCAACAACACCAGAGTTAAATCTCAAGGATACAGTGATCATCGTCGATACTTTTGGTAAGAATGAATTTGCTGATTTGAAACCAGTACCAAATGAGCCGAAAAGATTTACTTTCGATCTAAAAATTCCGGCTCACGATACGGTATTAGTTACCTTACTACCTGATCTGAATAATTTAGACCTTTTAAAAGGAGTAAAAGATTTAGAGATTCGTGGATATGTGAACATCTCTAGATTAGCTTTGAAAGGCCCAACTTATGAGTTGCTAATTACTCCTGAGCAAAGAGGAACTTTCCTACCCAACAATCTCAATGATAAAGTTCCTGATTTTGATCAAATCGCTTACAGTGTTCCTACTGCTAGTGGTGGTAGTTTCCTGAGTTTAAAACCTCTATTCTTTCCTGAAGAAATTATCTCCATTCCACTAGGCGATAACTCTACGTCAACAAATGATAGACAAGAGTTACTGGACTTAATGTTTGAGCGCCTCGACCAGCTAAAGTAAGTAGGTCGGCGTAAATAAAGTTAACTGGCTAGGGTCGTTATTTGTCCTTAGCCTCTGAGAAATGTTTGGTAGATAGATACTCGACTTCTCAACAGCAGTTCGCGTGCGAATAGCATTTTCACCAAAATGTCAGATAACTAGATGTCTAAAGCCAGATGCTAATTTCCTGGCTTAGGCATCCAGCAGCAAGTTCTTACCTTATATCAATTATCAAATTGTTATTCTCAGCCAGAATAACAACAAAATTTTGTAACTTTATTACCAAATCAGAAAAATTATGAAACCAAAAATGAAATTTCAACCAGTTTCTCACAGTTGGGTAGCGCTACATCCCGAAGCCAAAGGAGTCATTCAATTTATTGGTGGGGCTTTCTTCGGGACATTTATCCCAATGGTGTTTTATCAACATTTATTGAAAAGTTTATATGAGCAGAAATATACAATCATCATTCTTCCCTTTAATTTCACTTTTAACCATTATGAAGAAGCTGGTTTTCTGATTAGAGAACAATATGAAATTATGCCCGAAGTGGTCAGAATTTCTAACCTTTTAGGTTATGACTCTCAAGTTTATCTAAATGATACTAACTTCTCGTGGATGGGACATAGTATCGGCTGTAAATATATTTCTCTCTTAGAAGGATTTACTGCTCTACCTACTGACTCAGAAGAACTAGAAAAATTTATTCGTCAATTGGTTTCAGAAACATCAAATAGTCAAAACAATGAGCGTAAAATAAAAAGTATAGTTACAGATTTAGAGATATTAATTAATGACCTTCAGCAAAAACGCGCCAAAACTATTGAACTTATTAAATACTACCTCAAGCAAAATATTGGTTCTCAGAAACTAGACTCAAAGGACGCAGAAGTCACAATTGCAAGTATCTTTATTAAAGGACAAGTATCTGTATTATTAGCTCCTGTGAATACAGGAATTGATAGTGCTATTAAACCTAAAATTTTAGCTAATTTAATTACTAAACTGGGTTTTGATGTCAAACCAACACCAGAAGAAACCTATGCCTTAATTAAGGATAGCAATTTATTTAATTTACTGGCTATACTGCGCTTTAAATCAGATAATATTGCTCGTGGTACTTGTGATTGGTTTATAAATACTTTGGGAAAACCACCGCAAGATTTGTGGCAAGAATTACCCGGTGGACATTTACGCCCTCTAGGTATACAGATAGGCAATTTCGTGATTAATTTTCCTGATACATTATCAATTCCGGTGATTGAACCAAGTCAGAAACGTACCGCCGGATTTGAATCTCATGTGATTGGATTACTGAAAGATTTATCAATAAAAAAATAGAATAAATAATGAGTTTTTATTCCAGGAAAAGAGAGGTTTATGGCGTTATTTTGGAAGTTACTTAAATACTTGTAACTTGGGGATGTGCTTGTAGCCAAATATCAATGTCACTTAATACCTGTTGGGGAATTTCCCAAGGAAACATATGTGCGGTATTGGGATAAGAATGGTATTGGTTATTTTTTAGGTGTCGCGCCGTTTCTAAACTCGACTCAGCCGTAATATGACGGTCTTGTTCTCCAGCCAGTACCAGACTAGGACAGTGAATTTCCTGTAAATCGGTGAGTCGATTGTAACCGGACTTCAAAGCTCTATACAGGGCGCGAGTTGCCTGAGATGAGGTTTGTAAATAGGCCTGTGCTGCTTGCTGGGCAAGATAATTGTAGGCTGTGGGCGTATGTTGTTGAATCAAATAACGAAAGAGCGATCGCTTGCCGAAAGTATCGATGTTCCATTGCCAACTCGGTTGCAGATAATTTAAAATCCCGGCAATGCCAGTATAGAGATTATCCTGCCAAGTAATGGGGGGATGATTGCCACGCGGTCTAGCTGCTGTGGCTACCAAAATCAGACCAGTCACCCGTTGTGGTAGTCGCAAGGCCATTTCCATTGCTAAAATCCCACCCAGTGACCATCCTAATATCAGACATTTTTCGATGTAAAAGCGGTCTAGCAGCGCTTCTAAGTCGGTTAAATGGTCTAACATCTCAAAATCGTGATTGTAGCGACTTTTGCCGTATCCGCGTAAATCTGGAGCAAAAGTTTGGTAACGCTGTGATAAGTGATTGGTAAAGATAGAAAGATTCCGACCAGAACCAGGATGACCATGTAAGCCGAGAATGGGGAATCCTTCACCTTTGATGTAGACGTTGAGTTTTGCAGCTGTTGAAGAAATAGAAGACATGATTTTAGTTTTCAATATATCCGCCAGCGTAGGTGATGACGCACATCTGCTTGTATTTGCTGTGAATCCCAAAGGCTACGCCAGCAAATTTAAACGCCGGGTTAAAAATATTGTGGCGATGACCGCGTGACGGTACGCCATCATCAATAATTAACTGCATGATAATCTCTTCGGCTGTGCTGGAACCATAGCTGATGTTTTCACCTGCGGTAACTTGCCATGTCCCATAGCGGTTAATCCGCGTAAATGGGTTACTGCCATCACTACCATTATGACCTGTGGTGCCTGTTTCACCTTGGTCTTTGACGTGATCTCTCGCACCTAAAGACATTCCCACAGATATATTTAATTCTGCCACAGGATCAGCGGACTGGAGAAATGCGATCGCCTCATCCACCGCTTTCACCCCTTCTTGTGTCTGCAAATAAACATTATCGGCTATCCTCACTTGTGTGCCTTGAAATTGCCGTTTCCAATGTTCCAGAAGCGGAAGGTATGCCCCAGGATTGATCCGGACTTTGTTCATTTCTGCTAAAACTTGTTTTTCCATCGGAGAGAGAATATTTTTATGTGTTAGATTTTCTATACCTGTTTGAAAAAGTCCAGGGCATAATTTCTAAAGTTTCATAAATAACCTCATAAATTGAGAGCGAAAATTCAATATATTTAGCTCAACCGTAGAGAACACCGGTTTTTGAAAAAATGACAGTGTATTTTTCGGAAATTCCCCTGAAATCACTGTTATCCGATCAAATGTACAACATTTAATTTACACATTGCAAGGAAACCAAATTCTCGTTGCTTTAAGCATTTTGCCCGCCTGGATAAGTATATTAGCTGATCAACTGCTATCCGCTAACAGCTACCAAATAGAAGTATTAATCTTATCCATCACAGTAAAATTATCAATCCCCAGTTAACCCCGTCACACAAAAAACAACTAAATTCCATGTGCTTTTTGACTGAAGTTCTGTAAAATCGAAATCTAAATTACAAAATCAAAAATTGTATGATGCGTTGGCTAAGTTTAGTCCCGATGCTGCTGAGTGTTTTACTAATGGGCTGTGCTATGGAAACAACAGCAAAATCTACCACACCCACCCCCAGCAGCGAAACCAAAGCATTCGCTGGTCAAACACTCCCAATTTCTGCGGAGGCAATTGTGCCAAATGGTACTAGAATTCAATTGGAAGTGGCAGAAACACCTGAACAGCAAGCGACGGGTTTAATGTATCGCCCAGCTTTACCAGATGATCGGGGAATGTTATTTCAGTTCCCGGCTGCACAACGGGTCAACTTTTGGATGAAAAATGTCCCAGTTCCTCTGGATATGGTGTTTTTGCAAAATGGGGTAATTCAGTATATTCAAGATTCTGCGCCTCCCTGCACGAGTGAACCTTGTCCAACCTATGGGCCTAATGTACCCATTGATACGGTGATTGAACTGCGGTCTGGACGAGCTGCGGAATTAAATTTACGGAATGGTGATCAAGTCAAAATTGAGTTTTTAGATATGGGAAATCTACGGTAATAAATACTGCCCAGCTTTCTCTGAAAAACTGAGGCAAATCCGGAATTGATCTGATGGTGTCAAAAAACTATCAAGTAGGTATAAAAAAGCAAATAGAGAGGCTACTATTTATATGTTTTCAATCATAGTAAAATTTCCAGTTTCAAGGTACAATCACATTTCCACGCTTTGGATGCCAAAAATACTCCTTTTGGCGTAAGTGTAAACGGACTCTCATAGGGCAGTATTAGCTATGGAATCTTTGTTACTAAATCTCTGATTCAATCAAGCATCATAGTAAAAAAGATCAAACCAAATTAGACCTGAGTCGTTGGCATCGGAAAAATTGAGCGGATAAGTGAGGCTCGAAAGTGGAAATCTTCTCGTCTTATCTGTGAAATCGGTCTGTTTGATCAGTTTAAACCAAATTTTTCCCGTGTTTATCCGGTAATCACCAGTTACCAATGAAATATTAGCTGCGGGCTACTGACAAATGGTAAATCGTTATATGACCATACATTCAATTAAAGGAGGTGAATTACAAATGCCACCATCAACATATTCGCGACTGATTCATTTTCTCCAGGAAGATTTGTCAATTTCTGCGGCATCCCTGGCAGTCGCACTGCGACATCGGGAACAAGATCCAGGTCCATTACCAATGATTCTTTGGCAGTATGGGTTAATTACTTTAGAACAGTTAGAACAAATTTACGACTGGATGGAAACGGCGTAATTCAGATTGTCTAAGTCTGAAAAACAGGCTACCACCGCTATGCGGAAGTCAAAAGTTAAAAGTCAAAAATCTGATTATATAGGCTTTTCATTGATTTCAAATGGTTGTGCTATTTACGCTGTGCAGTGTCTTTCAAAAGAAGTTTGACTTGATAAGTTTTTGGTTGCAATCGTTGTTCTAATTAGTATAAGTATGAGTTTCATACAGGAGAATTGAGGTATGTCATGTCCGTTCTGCCTTGTACCGAGGCTGATAGACCAGAGAATTGACTGTTACCATTTTTACTTATTTCCATACAGATTCAAAGAGCGAGTTAAATGTTTAACTCGCTCTTTATAATTTAATCAAATATTTGAACCTCGCCCCCAGCCTTTCTCCTTGCTCAGGCTACGGTGTATACACAAGTCTTGTCTGTCTGCGTTTGAGCCTGTTTTGCCCCCTAAATCCCCCAAGTTTGGGGGACGAGTGAAAATTCTTGTTCCCCCATAATTGGGGGTTAGGGGGCGATTCGATCACTTGTGTGTACACCGTAGCCTTGCTCAGGAGAGGGGAGAATTTTTTAATCAGGACTGAGTAAATACTTTAGCGGCTGCGGCTACACCACCACCCGGAGTAAAGTTTTCGTGTCCGAGTTCAGTTAGTGTCACTTCTAAAGCGGCAATACAGCTCAGAATATCGCGATCGCTCACAAAACCCAAGTGACCAATCCGGAAAATCTGGTTTTTCAGATGGTCTTGACCGCCGGCTAAGGCTATATCAAAACGCTTGTTCATCAACGACCGAATTTTATCCGCTTCCATTCCTGGTGTGGCTACAGCGGTAATTGCCGGACTAGCGTAATCATCTGACCCAAATAAAGGTAAATTCAAACCTTTAACAGCCGCACGGGTGGCATTTTTCAGTCGTTGATGTCGCGTAAAGATTGACTCCAAGCCTTCAGCTTTCATCATTCCTAACGTGGTGTGTAAAGCCACAATCAAGTTGACGGGTGGAGTAAAAGGAGTAGTATTTTTGGCTGTGGATTTGCGATATTTACCTAAATCTAGATAATACTTGGGTAATTTCGCAGTTTTGTAAGCTTCCCAAGCCTTGGGACTAACAGACACAAATCCTAGTCCGGGAGGAATCATGTAACCTTTCTGAGAACCAGAGGCGACGACATCCAAGCCCCAAGCATCTATGGGCAAATTGAATGCACCCAAGCTAGTGACTGCATCCACAATGATTAAAGCTTCACCATGTTCTTTGACGAGGCGGTTGATAGCTTCTAAGTCATTCAATACACCCGTTGAGGTTTCGCTGTGGGTAATAATTACAGCTTTGATTTGCTTTTGGGTATCACTTTGGAGTTTTTCGGCAAACAGCGCTGTGTCTAAAGGTTTACCCCATTCGGCGGTAATCGCTTCGACGTTCAAACCGTATGCTTCGCCGATTTCTACCCAGCGTTCTCCAAACTTACCATTGGAACCAACTAAAATGCGATCGCCTGGAGAGAGAAAATTAATAATCCCCGCTTCCACAGCACCCGTGCCGCTGACATTCAGCATCAGGACATCATTTTGAGTTTGGTGTAACCATTTGAGGTTTTCTGTCACCTCAGCCATGATGTTGCTAAACTGACTAGTACGGTGTCCAATGGGGTGCTTGGCTAATGCCAGCAAGGCAGCCTCTGGCACTGGTGTGGGGCCAGGAATCATCAGCATCAGCTTATTGTCCATGTGTTTGTCCTAAAATTAAATAAAAGTTACAACTGTCGGCGGATAGTTAAATTCAGGTGACGAATTTTAGATTTACCGGCATATACATACAAAGTACTCTGCTAGATTCTGCAAATCTATAGGAAATCTATAGGAAAAGTACCATTAAAGCTAAATTCTGGTCAGCTTGACTTTTGCAATTACTTGTGTATATTTAAAATAACCTAAAATTCTTGAGGTTAGCTAGCGGAAAACAGACATGAAATTTTCTACCCAGTTTGTCTAAGTGCTTTAGTGGAGCTTATCTAGAATCTCACAAATTGGGGTACAGATACAATCAATATCAAATTTTTATTCCTTGATTATATTGATGTCTCTGGAGATGAAAATTCTGCAAACAGATTAGCGATCGCTAAACTTGGATCAGGTTGTTTAACTAAAGATTCTCCAATTAATACAGCTGCTGCTCCGGCTTGTTGGACTATATGCAAATCTTCAGGAGTATGTATCCCTGACTCACTGACAACGAGGAGATTTTGCTCCCGTAATTGACTACCGCGTGCGGCTAATAATTCACAGGTAGTTTGCAGGTCAACAGAAAAATCTTCTAAATTACGATTATTGATGCCAACGATAAACTCACCCTTTAAAGCTAATACTCGGTCAAGTTCTGCCAAACTGTGAACTTCAATCAAAGCCTTCATCTTCATCGCATTGGCAATTTTGAGGAAGTATTGTAAATCTTGATCACTGAGAATAGCTGCAATGAGCAAAACCGCATCTGCGCCGTGAATCCGAGCTAAGTACATTTGGTAAGGATAGATAATAAAATCCTTACATAGCAGGGGTAAATCCACTGTATCACGGACTTTAGCTAAGTTCTCAAAACTACCTTGAAAAAATTTGGTATCTGTCAAAACCGAAAGACAACTAGCACCACCTTGTTCATAGGCAGAGGCGATCGCTACGGGGTCAAAATCCTCTCGGAAAACACCTTTACTAGGAGAAGCTTTTTTAACTTCCGCAATCAACGCCGGCTGAGTTTTCCCTTGTCTGAGGGCGGCAATAAAATCACGAGTTGGCGGTGCTGAGAGTGCTTGCTTTTGCAATTGTGCCAAAGGTCGCCTTTCCCGCATTTTGTCAATCTCAATTTCCTTGTGCCAGACAATTTCTTCCAAAATGTTGTTTGGTTCCATATCTGGCAAGGTAGACTGATAACGCAAAAAAGAAACATTAATTGTTGTGTTCGTGGAACGGCGGCGAATTTGCATAATTTAAGTGCTGAGTGCTTCCTTTTTGAGAATGAGACGCGATTGATCGCGTCTCGACAACAGGCTAAACCACGGCTCGTTTATAGGCTTCATCTAGCACTTCGGAAAGTGTCGGATGGGCGTGTACTAAATGGGCGAGGTCGTGGACAGATTGACGATTAGCGATCGCAGCTGATGCTTCGTGAATCAAGTCGGCGGCGTGCATTCCGAAGATATGAACACCTAAAACTTCACCAGTATCTTTGCGATACACTATCTTAGCCATACCGTCTGATTCGTTTTCTGCTAAGGCTTTAGAGTTACCTTTGAAGTAACTTTTAGTGGTGGCGATTTCAAAGCCTTCAGCTTGCGCCAATTCCTTCGCGGCTACTTCTGTTAAACCAACATAGCTGACTTCTGGGTGAGTAAATGCGGCGGCGGGGATGCTGCGATAGTCTACCACACGGCTTCGCCCCACAATATTTTCTACGGCGATGATGCCTTGAGCCGAAGCGGCGTGTGCCAACATCATTTTGCCGTTAGCGTCACCAATTGCCCACACATGAGGTACTACTTCCCCGCCTGAAAGCACAGCCATGCGATCGTCTACGGGGATATAGTTACGTCTGTCTAGTTCTATCCCTAAAGTTTCTAAACCCAAATTTTTAGTGGCGGGGATGCGTCCTGTAGCTACTAAGCAAGCATCCACTTCGATCACATCAATATCTTCTTTGGTTTTAAAATCTGCCAATTCAATTACCACCGGAGAACCGGGAGTAATTTTTTTCGCGTATA
This sequence comes from Nodularia sp. LEGE 04288, assembly GCF_963896525.1. Taxonomy (NCBI): domain Bacteria; kingdom Bacillati; phylum Cyanobacteriota; class Cyanophyceae; order Nostocales; family Nodulariaceae; genus Nodularia; species Nodularia sp. LEGE 04288. The sequence goes on along the minus strand of NZ_CAWQOY010000094.1, from coordinate 73,098 downwards.
TTCCGACTTTGGTTTCGATATCGCGAGGAGTAATTAACACCCGTTCGGCTAGTTTGGCAATATCGCGGTCAAATCCTGGCATTAATTGGTCTAGGGCTTCAATCATGGTGATTTCACAGCCCAACGCCGAGTAAACATCCGAAAATTCTAAGCCGATGTAACCACTACCGATAATCGCTACCCATTCTGGCAGAGATTCTAATTTTACACCTTGGTCACTGGTAAAAACGGTTTTGCCGTCTACTTCAATTCCTGGAGGGACAAAGGGGACTGAACCAGGAGAAAGAATGATATCTTTAGCTGAGATAGTTTTTTCCCCACCATCCCCGGTGATTGTCACCTTTTGGGTTCCCGCAATTTTTCCCCAACCCCTGATAATATCCACGCCTAGACGTTTGAGGCTGTTGGTTAAATCACCTTGAATTTTCGCTACCAGATTGCCAGCATGATCGGCGATCGCTTGGCGGTCAAATGTGACATGATCAACTTGAATCCCCAGAGATTTCAGGTGATGGGCATTACGTAACTCCCGCACACGTCCCGATGCAGCCAGCAGCGCTTTAGAAGGGATGCAGCCACGATTGACACAGGTTCCTCCCATGTCCGCCGCTTCAATAATTGCTGTTTTCAGTCCACAGCTAACAGCGTGTAGGGCTGCACCATGTCCGCCGACACCTGCGCCAATAATGACTAAATCGTAATCAAATCCATAACTCACGTTAGTTTCCCCGTGTGCTTCGCCTATTTATTCTCAACTTGACCAGCAATTTACGCAACTCCAGAAAGTTTGGGCGTTGCTAGATCAAAATTACATATTATGCTCTAAGTTAACAGGCGAAGATGTAAATTTTATAATAATAGAGTCAGTCACCCAGGTCTATAGACATTGGGCTTGTAAGAGCAATTGCACAAGCCATACTGACCAGACCACCCTAAGTTCAGTCTGAGGGTAGCCGTTATTTGAGTCACGACACCCTGGAATGCGTAGCTAGTTCCCTGCTCTGTCGCTTGTGATTAAACAGTTCTAAGGTCACTGGAACAGTGTTGCCAGCCCAACAAGCTCTAATAACAGGTCGAAGCTAACATTACCCCAGAAATGGGAGGCTCTATTGAGCAAAACCTTTATGCGTACAGGATTGCAAAGTTTGAGATGGTAATTGTCCCATCGAAAGTACAACACAAAAGTACACCGAGTTGAGCAATCCCAAGGCGGTAAAGATTACGGCGGTTAAAACCGTTTTTCCTACGGAGAAGCTCCGCGGTAAGCGAAGCTATGCCTTTTTGCTTTACGTGTCGTTTTCCTCTCAGGGAGCCAAGCCTCTGATTTTCCCACTTACCGAGTGTTTGTATGACTGCTGCTACAACTGTAAAAACTGAGTATGAAGCGATTATTGGTCTGGAAACTCATTGTCAACTGAGTACCAATACCAAGATTTTTTCTAATAGCTCTACAGCTTTCGGTGCTGACCCCAATACTAACATCGACCCTGTGTGTATGGGTTTACCTGGGGTTTTACCTGTATTGAACGAAAAAGTCCTGGAATACGCTGTAAAAACAGGTTTGGCTTTGAATTGCCAAATCGCTAAATATAGCAAATTTGACCGTAAACAGTATTTTTATCCTGACCTGCCCAAAAATTACCAAATTTCTCAATATGACCTCCCCATAGCCGAACATGGTTGGTTAGAAATCGAAATGGTAGATGCTGAGGGGAACCCGATTCGTAAACGTATTGGTGTGACTCGTCTGCACATGGAGGAGGATGCAGGGAAACTGGTACACGCGGGAAGCGATCGCCTTTCAGGTTCTACTTATTCTCTGGTAGACTACAATCGCGCAGGTGTGCCATTGGTGGAAATCGTCTCGGAGCCTGACTTGCGTTCTGGTGAAGAAGCTGCTGAATACGCTCAAGAAATCCGCCGCATTGTGCGTTATCTCGGTGTCAGTGATGGCAATATGCAAGAAGGTTCTCTACGCTGTGATGTCAATATTTCCGTGCGTCCAGTGGGGCGAGAAAAATTTGGCGTGAAGGTAGAAATTAAAAATATGAACTCGTTCAACGCCATTCAACGGGCGATTGATTACGAAATTGAACGGCAAATTGCGGCGATTGAAGCGGGTGAAACCATTATCCAAGAAACTCGCCTGTGGGAAGAAGGCGCTCAACGCACAAGTAGTATGCGGATTAAGGAAGGTTCCAGTGATTACCGCTACTTCCCAGAACCAGATTTAACACCCATTGAGGTGTCCAAGGCGCAATTAGAGCAATGGGGAAGCGAACTTCCAGAACTACCCACTCAAAAACGCCATCATTATGAAAGTGATTTGGGGCTTTCGGTTTATGATACCAGAGTGTTGACAGAAGACCGCACCGTGGCTGATTATTTTGAAACGGCGATCGCCTCTGGAGCAAACGCCAAAGCTGCTGCTAACTGGATTACTCAAGATATCGCCGCCTACCTCAACAAGCAAAAACTCAGTATTACGGAAATTGCCCTGACTCCTGGCAATTTAGCTGAGGTAATTACGCTGATTGAATCTGGTAAAATTAGCAATGCCCAAGCTAAACAAAAGCTGCCAGATTTACTAGCTGGTGTTTCCCCGGAGAAAGCCTTTGCTGGTCAGGAATTAATCACTGATCCTACTGTACTAGAACCGATCATTGATGAAGCGATCGCGGCTAACCCCAAAGAACTAGAAAAGTATCGCAACGGCAATACAAAGCTGAAAGGCTTCTTTGTGGGACAGGTCTTGAAAAAAACCGACAAACGAGCCGATCCTCAGATCACGAATGAATTAGTCGAGAAAAAACTAAATGCTTAGGTGTTTATCGCTTTTTTAAGTAATTCTTCATCATATCTTCACAGAAAACGCCGAAAGATAGGTTACACCCCTCACACCTAAAGAGCTATTCTGTGTCTAGTAGAACCCTAATGATCTGGAGAGCCACATGAGTAGCTCTCCTTATTTTTTTAACCCTTACCAAAGAAAAGGGAGACTAGAAAATTTTCAGCTACCACGAATTATCTCAGAAAGTTGCACATGATCATCTGAGAAACACATGGGATTGAAAACCCCAACCCATCAGCATACCAGAGTTGGAGAATTTGTTTTTTTAGCTGAAAAAGAAACTGATCCAGTTAAGTGCAAGTTGATAGACAATTGGTGTGACATGACTCCGACCTTTAGGTACGGCGCTTCTAAGAATCACTTCTTAGTTTTCCTAGTTGCTTCCTTTGGACGGCGCTCAAGGCGAGTCTTACGGGTTTTCGACTTTGACCTAGACTGAATTTCTTCAATCCCCGGCAAACCGTCTGCGTAGGCGTTTTGGATTCCCGACTGCCCATCGGTACTAATCAATTTGATTCCTCTGTTTCTAATTACTTGACCACTAGCAACATCTCTATCAGTCGTGTAATTGCAACTAGGACAATGATGCACTCTAACGCTCAAGTCTTTTCTAACTTCTGCACCACATTCAGGACACTCGATAGAAGTTCCCCTAGCGCTAACTTCAGCGAAGAATTTACCACGTTTCCAACACACGTACTTGGTGATGGTTCGGAATTGTCCAAACCCAGCGTCAAGCATCTGTAACCCAAGCATTCCTTTTGCCAAAGTCCGGTAATCCAAGTCTTCCATGAAGACCATATCACCAGCATCACAAAGAGCATGAGCTTGTTTGAAATGGTAATCTTTGCGGGTGTTATCAATCCTGTGGTGAAGTCTAGCAACCTTGATGCGTTGTTTCTCGTAATTTTTAGAACGCTTCTTTTTCCGAGACAGCCTGCGTTGCAGCAATTTCAGCTGGCTTTGCATCACTTTCAGGAATTTGGGCGATTTTACGAGAACACCATCACTGGTTGCTAAAAACTTTTCCAGTCCTACATCTACCCCAATGGGATGACCATGCGGCATTGGACTAGGAACATTAACATCACATTGGATGTTGATAGAAGCGTACCAAACATTGGCTTTGTTAATTATCCGAACTTGCTTAACCACAAATCCACTCTTGATTGGGCGATGCAAGTTGACTCGAATCAATCCCAGTTTAGGTAGTGCAATATGTACTCCTTGCACTGGGTTTTGTTGAAACTGAGGGAACAGCAAAGACTTGAACTGCCCAAACTTTTTAAACCTTGGAAACCCATGCCCAACTTTCTGAAATCCCTCCCATGCTCGGTGCAATTGTTTGAGTGTTTGCTGCAAAACCTGACTTGGTACTTCGCCTAATCGGGGAAATACTTTTTTAGCTTTTGGTAAAGCATTAAGTTGGCGCACTTCGCTAGGGAAAGGAACGTCCGCAGCTATGATATATTCATGACTAATCGAACATCTGTCAACCATGCACTTACGACTATTGCACCAGTCCTTAATTTCTCGCAACCCATAGTTGTAGGCAACGCGACATATATCCATCCACTCAAGAAGTGTCTGTTCTTGGGTGATAGTCGGGTAGATTCGATAGCGGTAATTCATGGTTAGCATTTCACTATTCTACCACATATTTACTAGCACTATTTTCTCTAGTAAATTCAAGCCGTGCTGCAAGCACGGGGTTTTCAACCCAATTATTTGATAAGTTATTATTCATGACTTGACTGTCGTAACTTAAACAATTGCATCTGAATAATCAATGGTGAATTCTACCCTCGTTGCCACACTCTATGTCAATCCTCTCCAAGGCAATGATACCAATGCTGGTTCTCGGTCGAGTCCGTTTAAAAGTCTCACCCGTGCCTTAAAAGTCAGCAAAACATCCGTAATTATTCAGTTGACATCTGGGACTTATAGCGCAGCTAATGGTGAAGTGTTTCCCATCGTTATTTCTGCGGGGGTGACAGTCGTCGGGAACGAAGCGAACAAAGGTGCTGGGATTGTGATTTCGGGGAGTGGCGAGTATCAAACTTCCACCTTTGGTATCCAAAGTATGACATTACTGTTGCAAGGTAATGCCAGTTTCTTAGGTGTGACCGTCACTAACCCCATGCCGAAAGGTACAGGAATCTGGATTGAATCGGCAGCAACCACAGTGGCTAATAATACTTTAATTAACTGCGGTCGAGAAGGGATATTTGTCAGTGGTACGGCTAAACCCGCCATTGTGGATAATGTGTTTCGGCAAAATGCCGCCAGTGGCTTGATGATGGCGCGTCACAGCAAGGGAGAAGTGTTGCGGAATGTATTTCAAAAAAACTCTTTGGGCATCGCTATCAGTGATTTTGCTGCCCCCTTGATTGCAGATAATACAATATCAGATAACAATGCCGCGATCGCTCTTTCTCGCAATGCTAGACCGGTGCTGCGTCATAATCGGATTACCAAAAATACCCAAGGCGGGATGTTAGTCAATGGTGACGCTATCCCTGATTTAGGTAATAATCAAGACGCGGCTGGCAATATTTTTGAGCAGAATGCCCTCTTCGATTTAGATAACTCCACATCACAGCCCCTCGTTTGTGCCGGTAATCAGTTGAATCCTACCCAAGTTAAAGGCAGGGTAGATTTTATCGCTGTCCTCACAGATCATCCCCAACGCATCTCAGGTAGCAGCAGTATTTTTACTGATTTAGCTGGACATTGGACAGCAGAGTTTGTGGAAGCATTGGTGAACACGGGAGCGATTAGCGGCTTTCCCAATGGCACTTTTGCCCCAGATGACCCGATAAATCGCGCTCAGTATGCGGCGATCATTGCCAAAACTTTTCAGTTACCCAGAATAAATACTGCTAGTAAATTTACAGATATCAACCCCAGATTTTGGGCAGCCTCAGCCATTTTCCAAACTGCGGAAATGGGTTTTATTAGTGGTTTTCCCGATGGCACGTTTCGAGCCGAACAAAACTTGACAAAAGTACAGGCCATAGTATCTATAGTGAATGGCTTAAAACTCACAGGCGGCAATCCCCAGGTGTTAAACGTGTACCGCGATCGCGCTCAAATTCCGACTTATGCCACTAATGCTGTCGCAGTAGCCACCCAAGCATTACTAGTGCTTAACTATCCCCAAAGAGACCAACTAGAACCTCTGCGCGATATAACTCGTGGTGAAGTAGCAACATTAATTTATCAAGCCTTGGTAGCCAGCAGTCAGGAAAAGGCGATCGCCTCCCCCTATATTGTCAGCCCCGATGTGAATCTCCCCGGATTTACCGACATTAGCGGACATTGGGCCGAACCATTTATTCGGGGGTTAGCTAGCATGAATTTAACTCGTGGTTTTGCAGATGGTAGCTACCAGCCAAATAAACTGATGAATCGCGCCGAATATGCGGCTTTAGTAGCCGTGGCCTTTAATCCCCCACCCAAACGCCCCGCACTGGAATTTACAGACGTATCCTCAGACTTTTGGGCTTATGAAGCCTTACAAATTGCTAGTAGAGGTGGCTTTGTCAGTGGATTTGGCGATCGCACCTTCCGCCCGGCGGAAAATGTGCAAAGGGTACAGGTAATTGTCTCCCTAGTGAATGGACTTGCCCTACCAGCAGGTGATCTCAATGCTTTACTCACTTATACTGATAGTCAGACAATTCCCGATTATGCTCGTCCAGCAGTTGTGACTGCGACACAGCAAAAAATTGTGGTCAATTACCCAAACCGCAAACAACTTTTCCCGACGCGGAATGCCACACGGGCCGAAGTAGCCGCAATGGTTTATCAGGCATTAGTTGCGCTTCAGCGAACCTCAACTATTAATTCAACCTATATTGTTTAGACAGTCAGCAGCTGACCAAGTAAAATGAAAGACACTGTTTATCAGGCTGGAAATTCTTGGTAACAAATCCTATAGCTAAAAACACGATAGGCTATAAACGATGGGGAGACAATTTATACCCCTCGCCTGAAGCCAATAGTCCCATGTTAACAACAGTCTCACAAACCTCTGCCGAATTGGCAAACGCTCTATTAACTCACTATAGTTTTGACCTCAGTGGCTATACGGCCAGTGAACTCATTCACCTTTGGCAAAGCCAATACCCAGTCAACTGGCTGCATTTGGCAGTAGTGGAGGCGCTATATCAAGGTCGCTATAAAGGAATTTCAGTGCAGCAAATCTTAGCATTTTGGCAGAGGCGGGGTCAGGTGATTTATCATTTCAATATGGAATTTGAACGCCTGATTTGTAGCAAATTTCCGGAAAGCTTAACTCAACTGACTGTACCAGTTCTACCTCCGATCAACCAAAAAGTTGCAGTTGAAGCATCTATTCATCAACCGGTGACAGCCAAGTCCTTACCTGCGATGGTGGGTAATGAGTATAGGCAAACTCAAACTGCAACCCTCACAGCGATGAATGCAGAAGATCAGGAGAAGCCAGGACAAAACATATTAGCATCTTCCACTCTCAGCCCTGCTGCCTCTGGTACTCAGTCCAGGCTGAACTCACAAGGCAATTTTGCGAGAAATTCCTCATCCTCAAAACATCACCAGGCGACAAAACTACTACCACCATCTGCCAATCACCCACCCATTGGACAATTTACTCCAGCCACCAGCGATCAATCTGATTCCTTCACATCAAAACTGAAAGCAATGTCCGACGAAAAGCGATAACGCGTCTATCCCCAGGAAGAACTAGATACTCTGAAAATAACTTATTATGTATTAACCAATATAGATTTGGTTGATGCTAATACAGGGGTTTAACCATTTTTAAATTTCGATTTTGCCATATTTAAAACTAAAATCATCGCCCTCTTACTAAGACTTATAGTAATCCGGTTTTATTTCCGTAGCTTGCGTGGAGTAGCAGTAACCGGAGGAGTGGGTAAAAACCTTTTTGTGTTATACCGAGATTGTTCAAAAATCAAATAGAAGTCCTATAGATGCTCAATATATTAATTGTGTTTAAAAGTAAAAACACTAGCGAGATTGTCATGGATACAGACTATGTTACTGTAAATAAGCATCTGGGCTGAAACTTGCAGAAAAATTGCTAGTTTTGGTCAAGTTTTGGTTAAAGTTATTGTGTGACAATCATCCATGAATTTGAATACTGATCAGAGATTAATGAACCAGGTAACCTATGCGAAAGCATTACGTTCTCTACTTCCGCCGTCAGCATTTACACCCGATGCCAGTAAGTTAATTATCCTTGTAATTAATCTAGCAATTTTGATCCTTGGCTGGATGATAGCGGCACAATTAGATAATTGGCCAGTCCATCTTTTATGGTTATATTTACCTCTAACAATTATTATGGGCAACAGTGTGGTTGCCTTATTATTTAGCTCCCACGATTTGATGCACGGTAGCGTGATTAGAAATTCACAATTAGCCTATTTTTTCAGCTTTCTGGGGCTAACAATGTTGTGGATGCCGCCAACGTTATGGAAGTCGGTTCATAACCGGGTGCATCATAATCACACTAATGACTTGGGTGATCCGGATCGCAATTATTTAGAAACACAGTCTAAAACCTGGGGTAAATGGATTCATAATTTATTTGTGCCTTCTTTAGAAGTCAATCCCCTTTGGTTCATTGTGGGAATGACTTCGGCCTGGGGAGTACATAATTTTCGCAATCTGACTTCGGTACTATTTTTTAATAGTAACTCTGTGGATTATGTGCCGGCGGCATTTACAGTTAGTGCCAAAGATCGTCGAGCGATCGCCGGGGAAATATTGCTCATGTCAATACTGCATCTAGCTATTTTAGCCTATCTACAATTTGACCCCCTAAAACTCATTTTAGGCTACTTTTTACCCATTGCAATTGGTAATGCAGGCTTGATGTTCTATATTTATACGAATCATCTGCTTTGTCCAATGACCGATGTTAATGATCCACTGGTAAATTCTACATCTTTACGGGTAAAAAAGATTTTTGACCTGTTACATTTGAATTTTTCGCACCATACAGAACATCACATTTTTCCAGGCATGAACTCTGATTATTATGTCATGGTTCGAGAGTTGTTAGAAACTGAATATGCCGATAAATTTAATTTATTAGATGCCCAAGAAGCCTGGCGCTTGTTGATGCAAAGTCATCGGCATTACAAAGATGAGAATACTTTGACAGATTGGGCAGGAAAAACCTCTATGCCTTGTCCCCTTAATCAAAAAGTGAAGGTTTAACTTTTCTCAAATTCTCCCCCTCCTTCTCCCTTTCTACCGTGTAGACACAAGTCGGGAAATTGCTTTTTTCTGTCATAACACCCCACCCCTAACCCCTCCCCGCAAGCGAGGAGGGGAACTGGATTTACAGTTAAATTCTGTTTTTAGGGCGGAAAACCCTTTCTGGATAAAGATGTGTGTAAACCGTAATTCTCCCAAAGAGAGAGACGCTATGGGAAGGCAAGGAGAGGGGTTAGTGTATTTGATTAATCCACTCAGAAAAATCAATTTAACGGCTCAAGTGTAGTTTTTAAACCGTGACTATTCAGGACTTTGAGGATTTCATCGGCATTATGGCGATCGCTAAAAACTCCGACTTGCATGACTCTACGACCTTGACGCATAGTCGGAAATGCATCCGGTGCTAAGTTTCGCACTAGGTCTTGTTCCCGATCGGTGGCGACATTCACTACCACGCGGTAACGTACACCAGTTCTATTGTATGCAGTTGTCTGAGTTGCAGGAGTATTGCTATTGGTAACTGGTGAAAGAGCTGATTCTCCAAAGGGAGGTGACTGGGGAGCAGCAAATTCCACAATATTGGGATCAATATTCACATAATTTATCTGTGATTGATTCGTCTGGTTTGGCTGACTGGGAGCAGAAAAGGTAATTTCTCCACTGACTGGGATGGGACGATTTGCCACAGTGCGAGGCTGAGGAATGTTCGCTGTGGGTGCTGTTTGAGCGTTGAAATCTACCTTACCAGCAATGCGATTTTGGGACAGGTTGTTACCAGCAGCCGGGATGATCTCCTTAGTCGCACTAGCATTAATGTCATGACGAGTATTATTACGAAATTCGTTACCACCGGGTTCAGCAATGGTACCCAAATTTGGTATGGCTTGAGCGATCGCCACTAATCCATCTTCTCTATTACCTTGAATGACATTATTCCGTAAAATTGGCCGAGCATTGGCTTGGACTATAATCCCAGAGCGGTTGTTTTGAATTTGATTCAGGGACAACATAGGAGCAGCATTTTGAGTAATATTGATCCCAAATCCTGTTTGTTCAAAGACATTTTCCCGCACTTCCGGCTGGGAATTACCGCCAATGGTCATACCATTCGCCCCATTACGATGAAAATAATTCTGCCTAATAATCGGCGCACTGTTACCAGTTAGGGAAATCCCATCTTGAGTACTACCAGTAAATGTATTGTTGGCGATTACGGGATTGCTCGATTCAATCCACAAACCATAACCACGGGGATTGGGATTTGTGACCGTTACCCCTCTTAACTCGGCATTGTCTGCGCCGATGATGGTGACATTTTGACCGCCAAAGCTGCTACTGAGGAATCCACCACCGCCTTGAATTGTAATTCCCTGTCCTTTGTTGTTAGTATCCCCTTGAATAGCAACACCCGATTTGAGCTTCAGGGGAAAAACCTCTCCAGTGTCAGCACTATAAGTCCCTGGGGAGAGCATAATCATTGTATTAGCAGAGGCTAATTGCAAAGCTTGAGTAATGGTCTTTAAAGGAGCGCTTTCAGTACCATTCCCCACGGTGTTATTTCCCACATTGGGGTTGACAAATAATAGTTTCACTTCAGAGACAGTGCTTTCCAAAGATGGCATTTGAGCCAACACCCTACCGGGGCTAAGACTCAGTAAAGTTATACCTGTGACTCCTAAACCCAGGGTGAAATACAAGATGGAAAAAACTAAAGGCAATACTTCCAGGGAAGAATTTGATCTGTCAGCCTGGGGATTTAGCTTTAATTGCCGGCTCTCTGCTTGAGGATATTTAGAATACATAATGGGATAAATCAATTTTAGAAAAGTCCTAATAATAAAGTTTTATACCTTGAGACACTATGATGTCGATAATTGTTTCGGCTTTCTGATTTTAGGAACTGCCAATTTTAAAAATCGCAACTTGCAGAATGTAATAAGTAATACTGGATAAAAGCATGAACACTGGGTTTTTGGCGATCGCCTTAGCCACCATACATTTATTTTCAGGCAAACTCAGATTCCTCAAAAATACATCACATAGTCGTTGGTTCTCGTTTAGCAGTGGGGTATCGGTTGCTTATGTGTTTATCCACATTTTGCCAGAACTGAGTCAAGCACAAATAACACTCCTAAGCCGTGTCAGTAAGGGATGGCATTTTTTAGAGGATCATGTCTATTTTGTGGCACTTTTAGGTATAACAGTTTTTTATGGTTTGGAGCGATTCGCGAAAACGTCGCGTCAACGCAGTCAAAAAACCAGAAATGCAGATGTAACTTATGCAGATGTTTTTTGGATTCACATTGCTGCTTTTGCTATTTATAACCTGTTAATTGGTTACTTGCTAGTACACCGAGAAGAATCAGGTCTCAAAAGTTTATTATTATTTTCTTTTGCGATGGCGCTGCATTTTGTAGTCAACGATAATGGTTTGCGCGAAAATCATAAAAAAAGATATGACAAAATTGGACGCTGGTTGTTAGCAATAGCAATAATTGTTGGTTGGTTAATTGGCATGGTTACGGAAATTAACCAGGTAGTTGTTGCGCTTCTCTTTGCCTTTTTAGCCGGAGGTATTGTACTCAACGTACTGAAGGAGGAACTACCAGAAGAGCGAGACAGCTGCTTTTGTTCATTTGCTTTGGGGACACTCAGCTATGCAATTATCCTATTAGCTATTTAATCGTAAATGGCAGTAATACCACTGTCATTTCCGCTGAAGTGCTTCTGATTTAAAAAAGCTTCTTCAACACGAAAACTATAGATATATTAAAAAATTATTACTCAACATTCCTGCTAAAAATTAAAAACTCCAACTGCAAAATCATGACAAAAAAAATGGGTTGATGGTTCCTAACTTCTATGGCTACGTCAAGCAAGCTATCAGTAACGACCTAATTGCACAACGCTGTATATGGTTTTTGTCCAGTTTAAGATATATTATAAAGTCGTCCCTAAATCTTTTTCAGCTATGTAATCAGCTATTTATGTATAAATGTATAGTCAAACTCTACTTATTTTTCAGATCGCCGTACTAGAAATTTTTAATCAAAATGTCTAAAAGTGTTGAGATTACGTCATTTAACGAAAGTCCTAATCGGGTTGTTGTCATGGTCGAGCCACACAGCCAAAAAGCGCAAATACAGCAAGTTGTTTACCGGATTTTAGATGCCAATCTAGACCGCGCCCGCGAAGGCTTGCGAATTATCGAAGAATGGTGTCGCTTTGGGTTAAATAATGCTCAATTGCTGGGAGAATGCAAGTACCTACGTCAAGAGTTGGCTCACTGGCATACTGCTGAACTGCGGGCGGCGCGAGATACACCGGGTGATCCGGGTACAGAATTGACTCATCCCCAGGAAGAACAACGCTCTAGTATTAAAGCGCTATTACAAGCAAATTTTTGTCGCGTCCAAGAAGCGATGCGGGTGCTGGAAGAATACGGTAAGCTTTACCATCCCAATATGGGGAAAGCTTTTAAGCAGATGCGCTATCGTGTTTATACTCTAGAAACGAGTTTAATGGGCTACCAGCGCCATCAATTACTGTGGCGATCGCATTTATATTTGGTGACTTCTCCCTCAGAAACTTTGTTGAAAACCGTGGAAGCAGCGCTCAAAGGGGGATTAACTCTGGTGCAGTACCGTGATAAAACCTCTGATGATACTGTGCGTGTGGAACAGGCGACAAAATTACGGCAACTATGCCATTCCTACGGCGCTTTGTTTATCGTTAATGACCGCGTGGATTTAGCTTTGGCGGTGGACGCAGATGGGGTACATTTGGGACAACAAGATATGCCCATTGCAATGGCCAGACAATTACTCGGACACCAGCGTTTGATCGGGCGTTCGACGACAAATGCGGAAGAAATGCAAAAAGCAATTGCTGAAGGTGCAGACTATATTGGTGTCGGCCCAGTTTATGAAACTCCCACGAAAGCAGATAAGCCAGCCGCCGGCTTAGAATATGTCCGCTACGCCGCCCAAAATAGCTCAATTCCTTGGTTTGCGATTGGCGGTATCGATGCGAATAATATCAACGATGTGATGGAGGCGGGAGCCGAACGTGTAGCGATGGTACGAGCTATTATCGAAGCGGAACAGCCGACATTGGTGACACAATATTTGGTTTCCCAGCTGCATCGCATCAAAGCATAACTTTAACTTAGCACTTGAAAATGTCTAATCAGATTAGCCTCCAGGTAAATGGGGAAAGTCGTAGTTGCTTGTCCCAAACCCCTTTACCAGATTTACTCGCACAATTGGGTTTTAATCCCCGTTTAATAGCGGTGGAGTATAACGGTGAGATTTTACACCGTCAATTTTGGTCACAAACAGAAATACAGCCAGGCGATCGCTTAGAAATAGTTACCATTGTCGGGGGTGGTTAATTCAACAAACCATTCGGGATAGGTTCAGAGAGATACAACGAACGATGAAGGGTTTTGCGTCTGGCTAATTCTTTCCCTTTGCGACCGAGTTTTTCACGTAAAGGCTGGTCATGACACAATCGTTTGAAAGCTTGAAAAACGTCATATCCAGATTTGGGATTCACCAAAAGACCATTTTCTTCATGACGAACTATATCAATCACCGAGCCTAAACGAGAAGCAATCACAGGCTTACCAAAGTAACTTGCTTCTAAATAGACAATGCCAAAACCTTGGATACAGGCTTGGGTATCTAACAAAGTTAACATAGCAAACATATCACAGGCTGCATAATAGCCAGCTAATTCGCCGTCAGGTACATATCCAGTCAAGTGTACCCGCTTGTCTACCCGCAAGCGCTGCGCTAAAGTTTTTAATGCCGATTCACATGGCCCTTGGCCGCAAAGTATATAGTGAACATCGACTCCAATAGTCAGCAGTAGTGGTAAATTCTCAATCACACGCTCGAAGCTTTTCTGCTTGACTAGCCTTCCTACGGAAAGAATCACAATTGCTGTTTCCGGAATATTGTAGGCTTCCCGCACGCGTTGACGTAAATTATCCAGATTACCTTGATTTTTTTCTACCCCGAATTTTTCTGGTCTGACTATGGGTTGAATCACATGGGTAGGGGTTTGTAAGCGAAAAGACTTGCGGAGATAATCTTGAGTGACGTAACTGTTGCAAATAATTCCTTCAGCCCGTGTCAGGGTCAATTTAAAGAGCGATCGCAAGATAGGATTGTGTACAGTCGCCAGAATATCACTACCATGCAGATGAATAAAAAAGCGGATGGGTAGAATATAGCTCAATAGCAACAACGCCGGAAACTCGTAGCCGTGACCCCACTCAATATAACGGTAGTGATAACGAAAATACAATTTAATAGCTAGGAAGAAAGAGCAAACCAAATCCAGCGCCGACTGTAAGAAACTCCCCAGAAAACCACCCAACCAGTATCGAGAATTGGGCCAGCGATATACAGGAAACTGTTGAGCCTGATCAAATACTTGAGCGCCAGCACAACCAGCCGCCAGAACCACTACCCGTTCCGGATCTTGAAGACAGCGATTATAGAGATATTCCCCAATAACAGCCTTTTTTGGCAGAAACAGATGGGATATTACCAGAATGTCAGGGGATGCTGTTTGATCTCTGATTTTTGTTGGCAGTTGTGAGATATTTTCCATGCTAATTTTGATAAGTTGAATTCAAATAATATGCAAGTCTTAATACTGGAATCCAGGTGCAGTATTTACTATTACTTGACTTTGATATCCCATGTTTTTTGCCGATGCCAATTTTTCATCTGTATTGAATCGGTTGTAACTCAAACAAAGAAGTTATCTCAATACGAAACCAGATGCTTTGTGGCGTGAAGATATCTGCTACAAGGGAAATAAAGCTCGAAAGTTGACATGGACATTTTCCGTATTTCCCACATCTTTTGGTAACTTGTTGGCTCCTCAAATCACACTTAAAATGGATGCTGTATCCACTATATGTCGAGCGACAATTATTGCTAACAATGGGTTAGCTTTGTATTAAATTTCTCCTGATTTTGTCATTATAGCTAACAAATATGGGGTAAAACCAGAGATTTACACATTCCTTAGCAGATTTTTTTACCATCGGCAATTAATACAAAAGCTCGGTAAAATATAGCTGTAAAAAACACAATTTTCCATTTTTGTTTGAGCCAATGGATTACAAATATCTCAGCAATATTCTAGAACATTAAGTATGGGGAATTGTTTATTATTTGTGTGAAGTGTTGGCTGATTATATTAGTGGTTGATAAATTTCCCAAATTTGATAGTTTTAATCAACCCATGACGAACCGATAAATAATTAAAAGTTGGCAATTATAGCCAAACAGATGAGTAATTAACTGCTACAAAAATTACTAAATTTTGTTTATATTAATAGACTATCCTAAACAATTGGGGATGTGATGCCAAAATGCCAAAAACAATATGAGTCTTGGGTGGCATATATGAATCACTTCTCTAGACTTTCATTTCAAATTCAAGTATTTTGCTATTTCTCATCAACTTGCTCTCACATGAGCTAGATTACTCACAATCTGACACATGATTAAAATGACTAAATTGCATCGTTAAAATGTGATTATGTAAAGATGTGCATCAAGTTGCTATTAGAGATTATGTATAAAATTCTTCAATAGATATCGACCGAATTTAAATATGCATCTGACACCAACCTTGTAGAGTCCTTCCATGCAATTTCTCTAAATTCATTCCACAGATAAATCAAAAGGATTGTAGCATTCAGGAACTATTGGTCACTAAAAAGACAACATATGAAAAAAACTATTACTTAACTCGCAAACTCATATCTATATATGGGAAGAGAACTGTTTGCAGCACTGGCGGTAAATAGTGGGTATGGTTGATGTACGGTTATCTACTAGAGAAATCCCCCCTCCGCTTACTGTCTAACCAAGATAAGACGCGGTAAATTAGAGATGTAGCCAAAAAAGATGAATATTAAAAAGAGCTACTGTCAATCAAAAACTCACTAGTTCCGATTTGGCATGATTCCAGGAAGCACAAGATTTCTACCAGCCTGGAAAGTAATCATAAGTTATACATTTTCAAATATCTGTGTTATGCGTAACAAACTACAACAAACCATCAAACCCCTGTTCAAAATTTTCTTTGTCTTCAGCCTAGTGTTAACTTTAGCACTGAGCCATGCTGATGGAGCATTAGCCGCCCGCAGTGGTGGTCGCATCGGTGGAGGAAGCTTCGGTGGTGGTGGAGGCTTTAGAGCGCCTTCTAGCCGGACATACACACCGCGGACTTATGCGCCTGGTGGTGGTGGATACTATCCTGGTGGTGGTGGCTTCGGCTTTCCGTTCTTGATTCCCTTTTGGGGTATCGGCGGCGGATTTGGCGGTATCTTTAGCATTTTAATCTTTTTAGCGATCGCCAACTTCCTGATGCAAACCTTCCGCCGTGTCAGCAATGGTGAAAGCGAAGACGTAGGCTATAGCAGCAATCCGGCTGTATCTGTAACTCGTTTGCAAGTTGGTTTATTAGCACAAGCCCGTGGTTTGCAAGATGAACTCAACAAAATCGCCGAATCTGCTGATACTAATTCCCCAGAAGGAAGAGCCGAAGTTTTGCAAGAAGCGAGTTTAGCTTTACTCCGTCATCCAGAATACTGGGTATATGGAGGTGGTGGTACACAGCAAGTTAAATTAAATGCGGCTGAAGGTCAGTTTAACCGTCTGTCATTAGCAGAACGCAGCAAGTTTAGTGAAGAAACTCTGTCTAATGTCAACAACCAGTTGAAATCAGCTTTGAAGAATAAAGAAGCTTTACCTGGTGCTGACCAAATCGACAACCCCACCCAACTAATAAGTGAAGGTCCTGGAGAATACCTGATTGTCACCTTATTAGCAGCCACATTAGGCAAATTTGAAATCCCACAAATCAACAGTGCTGATGACTTGCGTCAAGCCTTGCGGCGAATTGGTGGTATTCCCGGTGATCAACTTTTAGCGATTGAAGTGCTTTGGACTCCCCAAGCTGAAGGCGATACCCTGACATCTGATGATATCTTGGCGGAGTACACCGATTTGAAATTGATGTAAAGGTTTTATGGGGTATTTTGTACCCCAAGCCCTGTTTGTAGAGATATATCAAAAATCAAAACCTCACCCTTGTTTTACCCTATGGATAAATCTTTTCCTCTCTTGACTAAGGAAACAGATTTCCACAGAAAAGGTGAGGTTTTTGCAGGTTTGGAGATCAAATAAAATTACTTTTAATAACCTTTAGATAACTCAAGCTTTACTCATTGGCATGACAGAATGTGGTAATTACCTATTTTGTATGACTTTGCTTGAGGTTGCTAGTAATGAGTATAAAATCCAATAACCCATTGAAGTTTAACCGTCGCCAGTTTTTGCTAAATTCTGCTGTGACAGCCGGTGGAATCATTACCACAAATCTGATATCAAAATCACCAGTTTTCGGACAAGCACCTGGAATTATTACCTCTGACAGAATGCGTCCTGGGATACCTTATGGTATTGCCTCTGGAGATATCACCGATGATAGTATTATAATCTGGAGTCGCAGCGATCGCCCTGCGAAAATGTTAATTGAATATTCCACCAGTGAATCTTTTAACCGGGTGGGGCGTGTTTTCGGTCCAGTTACTTCAGAAGAAGAGGATTTCACAGCCCGATTTGTTCTCCGGAATTTACCTTCAGACCAACAAATATTTTATCGGGTAACTTTCCAAGATTTAGACTCTAGAAACGTCTACAGCGAACCAGTAAGCGGTACTTTCCGCACTCCCCCCACAACTGGACGAGATATTTTCTTTGTTTGGGGTGGAGATACAGCCGGTCAAGGATGGGGAATTAATCCTGACTTTGGTGGGATGAAAATTTACGAAACAATGCGTCAACTTAATCCCGACTTTTTCATTCATTCTGGCGATACCATTTATGCTGATGGGCCGCTTCAATCAGAAGTGTTGCTAGATGATGGCAAAGTTTGGAAAAACATCATTACAGAAGAAAAATCAAAGGTAGCAGAAACGCTTCAAGAATTTCGTGGCAATTTTCAATACAATTTGCTGGATGAAAATGTCAAGCGTTTTAACGCTGAAGTTCCGATGTTGGCGCAGTGGGACGACCACGAAACCACAAACAACTGGTATCCTGGTGAATTTCTTCTCAATGATGACCGCTATACAGTCAAGGATGTTAACTTGTTAGCACAAAGGGCAAGACAAGCATTTTTGGAATATATGCCCATTAGCTATAAAACCAGATTTGGTGCCGATAGATCAAAAATTTATCGTTCCTTCCAACATGGCCCGTTACTAGACATTTTCATGCTGGATGAACGCACTTATCGGGGACAAAACACCGAGAATCTTCAGCCAGTACAAAGTGCAGAAACAGATATGCTGGGGAAATCACAATTGCAATGGATGAAAGTGCAATTGCTGAAATCAAAAGCCACATGGAAAGTAATTGCTAGTGATATGCCTTTGGGACTAATAGTTCGAGACGGCGGCAATTTTGAAGCCTGGGCTAACGCAGACAACGGCCCAGCTTTGGGAAGGGAATTAGAGTTAACTGAGTTACTGCGATTTATCAAACACAGGGATATTAAAAACGTTGTTTGGGTAACTGCTGATGTACATTATGCAGCAGCCCACTATTACGACCCCAGCAAGGCACAATTCACCGACTTTAAGCCTTTCTGGGAGTTTGTCGCCGGGCCTCTCAACTCTGGGACATTTGGCCCAGGACAATTAGACAATACCTTTGGCCCACAATTAATATTTCAAAGTAATCCTCCAGGTATGAAACCAAATCGACCCCCCAGTGAAGGTTTACAATTCTTTGGAGGAGTGAAAATTGATGCTGATACCAAGGTGATGACAGTTTCACTGCGTAACATAGCTGGAGAAATTATTTACAGCGTAGATTTGCCACCAGAAAATTAAATCAACCTTTAGCTCAATTTAGCCAGTAAGATGGAGTTATTCTGTCTACTGGCTTTGTTGTTTTTTGGCTGAGATAGTTACTAAAATTTTAGAGTATTGGAGTTGATTATGTTGAAACAACTCATCCTGGAGAATTGGAAAAGTTTCCGTTATGCGGAGCTTCCACTTGACCCTTTGACTGTTCTGATTGGTACTAACGCCAGTGGGAAATCTAATGTAGTTGAAGCTTTGGAATTTTTGCAAAGGATAGCGCAAGGAGAAAATATTGAATCTGCTTTAGCAGGAGATAAAACACTTGCTTCTATTCGCGGTGGTGTAGAGTGGGCTGCACGTAAACCAGAATCTCAGTTTACATTAAAGGTGCTAATGCAGGGTGAGGATGAAAATACGGATTATTTATATGTTATTCAAATACAAACACTACCTGAAGTGAGAGTGATAAAGGAATATATTGAATTTGAAACTTTGAATGAAAAAAAAGTATTGACTGTCAAAAATTATAATTTTACTAGCAAAAGTGGTTTAAGATTCGTTGACTCTAGTGCTGAGAGTGACGAGTTAAGGCAATTTAATCCATTTAATGAAAAAAAACTACTGCAAGGAGAAGATTTTTTAGAAATATTGCAAAATCACTATTTACCTTTAAAAAAGAAACTAAATATTCTTGTGATTTCAAGTTTACAAAAAAGTTTGATTCTAAATCCTATACCTTCTCAAATGCGTGATTATTCACGACTTTCTGATACGCTAGAAAGCGATGTATCAAA
This sequence comes from Nodularia sp. LEGE 04288, assembly GCF_963896525.1. Lineage (NCBI taxonomy): Bacteria > Bacillati > Cyanobacteriota > Cyanophyceae > Nostocales > Nodulariaceae > Nodularia > Nodularia sp. LEGE 04288. Next base: position 53,315 of record NZ_CAWQOY010000094.1, on the reverse strand, counting down.
TATAGCTGGTGTACTAGCAGCTTTATCTGAACAGCAAAAAAAAGAAGTTGAATCAGCACTGTCTGATTACATCAAACATTTACCAGAAGGCGATATTAAAAAAGTATGGGCGGAAAAAGTAGGTAGATTTGGCACAGATGCTATGCTCTATTGTCAGGAAGAATGGAAACCTGGAGAGATTACAGAAATTGATGCTAGAAGTATGTCAGATGGAACTTTACGTTTTTTAGCAATTCTGACAGCACTACTCACGCGACCGGAAGGTAGTCAACTGGTAATTGAAGAAATAGATAATGGTTTGCATCCCTCCCGTGCTAAATTACTTGTGAAAATCCTGCGAGAGATTGGCAGCAAAAGAAATATTGATATTCTAATTACTACCCATAACCCAGCTTTACTGGATGCTTTAGGCCCTGAAATAGTCCCGTTTGTCGTTGTCGCACATCGAGACTCAGAAACAGGAGAAAGTAAACTTACTATTTTAGAAGATATTGATAATCTTCCTTTGTTACTAGCATCAGGTACTTTGGGTAAACTAGCAACCAAAGGAGCAATTGAAAAGAGCCTTTCTGAGAATAAGTAAAACAACATATGCAAAAGGTTCTAATTATTGATACATCAATACTCTGCGTTTATTTAGCTGTTCCTGGTAAAGAAACTTGCGGTACTGATAATGAAAAATGGGATAAAAGCAGGGTTGAAGCCCGTTTTCAATTAGAAAAGGAACAAGGTACAAAGTTTATACTGCCATTAGCGACAATTATAGAAACTGGTAATCATATTGCACAAGCTAATTCTAGACGATTTGAAGTTGCTAAAGCTTTTGCTGATATTTTAGTGGAAGTAGCAGATGGAGTTATACCTTGGGAAGTTTTTACAACTCAAGTGGATGAACTGTGGAGTTCAGAACAATTGAAAAAGTTAGCTAATGATTGGCCTGATCTAGCAAAAGGAAAGATTTCTATCGGAGATGCCACAATTAAGACTGTAGCCGAGTATTATGCTAAAGCCAGTAACACATTTATGGTAGAAATTTTCACGGGTGATCAAGGTTTGAAGGCTTATGAACCAACTACACCACCACTGACACGCCGCAGCAGTCGCAGAAAAGCATAACAATAGCGTCTCAAATGTGCAAGTTTAATTTATTTATGGGAATTTGGTTTAGAAGAAACGAACCGCCAAGACGCAAAGAACGCCAAGGGAAGAGGGTTTAATAAGGTAAAAGCAATATAATTCATAAAATTTAGATAATTAAGCAAATAGGAGAATCAATTGGAAGGTAAGAGATTTATTCAGAAAATACGATTAGAAAATTTTCTTTCTTATGGAAGTGAAGGTGAAGAAATTGAATTACAACCGCTAAATGTCTTAATTGGCGCTAACACTTCTGGTAAATCAAATTTAATTGAAGCTTTGGGAATTTTACGGGCTACACCTATAGATTTACCCGCCCCATTTCGTCAAGGTGGAGGCGTAAGTGAGTTTCTATGGAAGGGTGGACAGGAAAACCCAGTAGCTACAATTGAAGCTACCTTAGATTATCCTCAAAGAACCCAAAATCTACATTATAAAGTTAGCTTGACAGAAGTTGGTCAAAGACTAGAATTAATCGATGAAGCTGTGGAGAATGAAGAACGATATTCAGGTGAAAGTGATGTCTATTTTTACTATCGTTATCAAGGTGGTCGTCCGGTTTTCAATGTTAACACTATAGATGAGGATAAACGATTTCAACGCTCTCTTAAACGAGAAGATTTAATTCCTGATCAGTCAGTATTATCTCAGCGAAAAGATCCAGATTTGTATCCAGAACTTTCTTATCTCAGCACGGCATTTTCTAATATAGGTTTATATCGTCATTGGCAGATGGGGCGATACTCAGAACCTAGAAATGCTCAAAAAACTGATTTACCAGAACATCCTTTATTAGAAAATGGAAGTAATTTAGGACTATTTTTAAACAACTTACAACATCAAATAGGTAATAGAAAAATAATTGAGAACTTGAAAAAGTTTTATGAAGCAGCCGAAGAATTGAGTGTAAGAATATATGGCGGTACAGTGCAGATATTTATTCGTGAAGAGGGTTTTATTCAACCAATTCCTGCAAATCGGTTATCTGATGGTACACTCCGTTATTTATTCTTAATGGCTTTACTACTTGACCCAACTCCACCTCCACTTATTTGTATTGAAGAACCGGAGATTGGGTTACATCCAGATATTTTACCGACTATTGCAGAAATGCTAATTGAAGCATCACAGAGAACACAATTAATAGTGACAACTCATTCTGATGCTTTAGTTTCTGCTTTGAGTGAATATCCCGAATCAGTAATAGTTTGTGAACGAGATGAAAAAGGTAGCCATCTGCACCGTCAGGAACCTGATAGATTAAAAAATTGGTTAGCAAAGTATACCCTTGGTGACCTCTGGCGGATGGGACAAATTGGTGGAAATCGTTGGTAATGAAGATTTATATTTACATTGAGGGTGTAGGAGATGAAGATGATGTTGAATTACTACCTAGACAACGCCCTGGCTTTCGTAGTGGTATCAGGAGTGGAAAAGAAACCACCACTGGACTACGCCCAGGTTGTATAAAATTTTTTCAAGAACTATATGATATTGCCGGTGAAAATATCAAGGTAGTTATGTGCGGATCACGGCGTGATGCTTATGAAAATTTTAAAATAGCTTTAGAGTCTCAACCAGAAGCTTTTAATGTTTTATTAATTGATGCTGAATCTCCAGTTTGTACTAGTGTGAAACCTTGGGAACATTTGAGAAATAGAAAAGACGATCAGCCTTGGATTTTAGATGCACTGAATTTTGAGGATGAGCAGTGCCACCTGATGGTACAAACAATGGAAGCATGGTTTATTGCTGATATTGATGCTTTAAGAACATTTTATGGTGAGGGATTTAGGGAAGATGGTATCTCTCAAGGAATGGTGGTATATCCTAGCATAGAACAAGTTTCTAAAGATACTCTGAAAATATGGCTTGCGGCAGCTACTCGCCGTACAGAAAAGAAAAAATATCATAAAACAAACCATGCTCCAAAGCTTTTGGAATTGCTGGATGTGGCTAAGGTTCGTCAAGCATCGCCATACTGCGATCGCCTGTTCATGACTTTAAGCGATAAGATAACAAAAGTTTGAGCGATCGCCTACTCACCCCCACATCACGTTATCATCAGGTATTGTGGAATCTCCGTGCATCACCCCTAGCATCTATGACTGCTTCTCAACCTGAAACTCAACCAACGGAACCCAACATCCCTGCTGCGCCTCACGTCGATACGCAATTGGTAGACCGCAGTAAGCTGAGTAAGATGTATCAGCATTATGTGGAAGTCAAAGATAAACATCCCCACGCTTTGCTACTGTATCGGGTCGGAGATTTTTTTGAAACTTTTTTCCAAGATGCTGTAACTGTCTCCAGAGAATTGGAACTTGTACTTACCAGTAAACACGGTGGCGAAGTTGGTCGCGTGGCGATGACTGGTGTACCTCACCACGCTTGGGAACGCTACACAACCCAATTGGTGGAAAAAGGCTACGCCGTGGTCATTTGCGACCAAGTAGAAGACGCATCGGAAGCTGTCGGTTTGGTGAAGCGCGAAGTAACCCGTATCCTCACACCAGGGACTTTGCTGGAAGAGGGAATGTTAAAATCAAGTCGTAATAATTACCTTGCGGCTGTGGTAATTGCGGTAAATCATTGGGGTTTAGCTTATGCAGACATCTCGACAGGGGAATTTCTCACCACTCAAGGAAGTGATTTAGAACACCTGACACAGGAGTTAATGCGGTTGCAACCTTCCGAAGTTGTGGTTCCCACAAACGCCCCTGATTTGGGTAGCTTGCTGCGTCCGGGTGAAAGTTCGCCCCATCTTCCCCCATGTTTACCACCATCATTTTGTTATAGCTTGCGATCGCAACTTCCCTTTTCCCAAGGCGAAGCTAGATCCAAATTACTCGAAAAATTCAAAGTGCGATCGCTTGAAGGACTCGGTTGTGATCATCTTCCTTTAGCTGTGCGGGCGGCTGGTGGTCTGCTGGAATATGTGGAAGATATGCAAAGAGTCAACCCGGTTGTCCTGCAACAGTTACGCACATATACTATTACTGATTATTTAATTGTTGATAATCAAACTCGCCGTAACCTGGAAATTACGCAAACAGTCCGGGATGGCACATTTCACGGTTCCCTGCTGTGGGCATTAGATAGAAGTAGCACAGCGATGGGTGGACGGGCGTTGCGGCGCTGGTTATTGCAACCCCTAATTGATACTAAAGGCATTGGGGCGCGGCAAAATACCATCCAAGAGTTGATGGAAAATACACCTCTGCGTCAAGATTTGCGGCAATTATTACGGCAAATTTACGATTTGGAACGACTAACGGGAAGGGCTGGTTCTGGGACTGCGAACGCTAAAGATTTAGTCGCTTTGGCTGATTCCCTCTCACGCTTACCGCAATTATCCCACTTGGTGACTGATGCGCGATCGCCTTTCTTAAAAGCTTTGCAAAAAGTCCCGGTAGAATTATCAGAACTAGCCCAAAAGTTACACGCCCATCTTGTCGAGTCGCCACCCATACACATTAAAGAAGGTGGTTTAATTCGTGCTGGAATGAATCCCATGTTGGATGAGCGAAAAGCCACAGTAGAATCAGACCAACAATGGATTGCGAATTTAGAAGTTGATGAACGGGCAAAAACTGGCATCCCCAATTTAAAGGTAGGATTTAATAAAACCTTTGGTTATTACATTAGTATTTCTCGTTCTAAATCTGACCAAGTACCTGAGAATTACATCCGTAAGCAAACTTTAACTAATGAGGAACGTTACATCACCCCAGAGTTGAAAGAACGGGAAGCGCGGATACTCACAGCGCGGGATGATTTAAATGAGTTGGAATATGAGATTTTTGTGGAGTTGCGGGAAGAGGTAGGAGAACAGGCGGAAATTATCCGCAATATTTCTCGTGCTGTAGCGGCGGCGGATGTATTATGTGGTTTGGCTGAGTTGGCTGTACAGCAAGGTTATTGTCGTCCGGATATGGTTGAGGGACGGGAAATTATGATTGTGGATGGTCGTCACCCGGTGGTGGAACAGTCTTTACCTGCTGGGTTTTTTGTGCCGAATTCTACACAGTTGGGAAGGGAAGAAGGCGCAGAGGAGAAGAAACCGGATTTAGTAATTTTGACTGGGCCGAATGCGAGTGGTAAAAGTTGTTATTTGCGTCAGGTGGGGTTGATTCAATTGATGGCGCAAATTGGTAGTTTTGTGCCGGCGCGGTTGGCGAGGTTGGGAGTGTGCGATCGCATTTTCACTCGTGTCGGTGCTGTGGATGATTTGGCTACAGGTCAATCTACCTTTATGGTGGAGATGAATGAAACCGCGAATATTCTCAATCATGCTACTGCTAAATCTCTAGTATTGTTAGATGAAATTGGTCGAGGAACAGCAACTTTTGATGGTCTTTCTATTGCTTGGGCGGTAGCAGAATATATAGCTGTGGATATTCGGGCGCGGACGATTTTTGCTACTCATTATCATGAGTTAAATGAACTGGCTAGCATTCTCCCGAATGTCGCAAATTATCAGGTGACAGTCAAAGAATTACCCGACAGAATTATTTTTCTACACCAAGTTCAACCGGGGGGTGCGGATAAATCCTATGGTATTGAAGCCGGACGGTTAGCGGGTTTACCAGATGTAGTAATTCAACGCGCCAAACAAGTCATGGGACAAATTGAGAAACATAGTAAAATTGCAATGGGACTGCAAAATATGGATTAATTCCTCTCTGCGTCTCTGCGCCTCTGCGTGATACTAATCACTATTTTCACTCAGATAGAACGGAGATAGGACTCCTATTTGCAAACCACATCCGCCGACCTGCTGCGGTTAAATTTGCTTCACAAACCTCAGTCAAACATAGCAATTCATCACCTTTTATATGTCCGGGGTTCCTTTCCTGGAAAAATTTAATATGTGGGTCATTTAATCGCTCCTTGGGAATTTCCTTGAGTTTTTCAGATAATATTTGCGGATGAGATAAGCGGACAATGCCAGTTTCTTGAAAATAGCGATCGCCAAATCGTTCCCATGCTAAAAAATCCATTAAACTAGAGACATTCTCAGGAATTTGAGCATCATAACGCGGATAAAATGTTTGCCAAAAAATCGGTAAAAATCGATAAGTGCGATAACCACCGGAAATTAATAACCAGTAGAGTTTACCATGTGCATATATAGAACTCAGTTGATTAATTGCCGCAATCCAACTGCGTGATAATGTTGAACTCGACCACACACTAGGATCTACAATGGTATCGCCAGAATAGATCACACTAATATGATCACCTGCAAACTCAGTATTATACAACAATATAGTTGAAAAACCTTTAATTATATTAGTGTCTTCTTCATATAGGTAAAGCACCCAATTTTTATTCTTTAAATCTTGATAAAACACATCATATTCAATTCCTGGAAAATGCTGATTCAGTAAATTAAACATAGCATCAATTTCGCCAGGCAATAATTTATTTATAGGCACTAATTGAGTTTTCATAAAATTAAATTATCTGAAAATAAAAATTACGGGAGGATGGAAAAAATTAATTCCCAATCACTCTTTAAATTTAAAGCAGGTGGTTTAATATCTCCTAGACGTTGCCCTCGTGATAAAGCATAATTAATATAGGTAGCGAGTGGATTTTTAACTCGCACAGTTTCTAATTGTCCTAACTGTCGTAATTTACGTGCATATTCGTATTGAGGATTTGCGGCTAAAGCCAAATCTAATTGTAGTCCTTGAGTTATAGTACTATTGGCATCATATTCGTCTCCATCTAGAAATAATACGTAATGTGGATGAGGTTTTATATGCGGTACAAGCATCGCAAAACCACGTTGTTTTCCTAAACACGATAGTACAAAGTCTTCTGTTAACTTCTCTCCGCACAAATCGCTAACTATTCCTCCACGTCCCACAAATTCTAATAAAGGTGTAGCTTGAAACCAACCCTTGACCAAAACTTTATCGCCTAAATCATAGCGATATAATCCCGAAGCAGTGGTGATGACAACTCGATAGATTTCTCCTAAAACTAACTGATGACATAATCTCGGTTGTTCATTGTCATCCAGAAACTCATAAAATCCACTATCGATAGCTAGGACTGGTGTATTACAACCCACCAAAGGTATGGTGACAACTCCTTCTGTGGCTAAAAGTCCCTTACCTTGAATCAAAACATGAGGAAATAAATCTTGCAACTGGCTAATAAAGGCTTTCGCGGCTGCATCAGTCCAACAGCTAATTACTGATAATTTTTGCCAGACTTTTTGGAAGTTAATTATATCATTAAAAACAGCTTGTTTTAAAAATTCGGCTCGTTCTGGTGAAAATATCTTAGATGTACTTTTACCCGTGGCAATATCAGCAATTAAATCCTCGTATTTTAATTGAATTTCTTCGATGATTTGCAGTAAAAATGTGGGACTCCATACCGAAATAAAACTTATATCTTCCGCAGCTAGTAAATATAATGCTGTGAGATATCGCCACTCTTTAATATCAGCAACCATAGACACTTCTGGCGGTACAGCTAAAAGATGAAGAATACAATCTTCTAATTTTTGACCAAAATAAGCAGCATCACTTACCATGCCAATAGGAATGCCACTGGGAGTGTGATTTGACTGACGAGTTACTGGACTAATCGCCCAATATGTGCGCCCTAATTTAATCTCTGGTTTTTGCTGTAATAAATCGGCTATCCAAGGTAATATGGCTTGTTGAAATGCGGCTAAACCTGTGGCGGTGTATGGGATTAATTTCGCGCCTTGAGTACTTCCGCCAGTCATTTCAAAAGCTACTATTCCTTCATGGCACAGGACTTGGATTCTTCCGTCGGCTATTTGTTGAATATAAGGGGCTAAATCTGCATATTCATGAATAGGAATACGTGCAGCATATTCTTCATAGCTAGTGATGCTGGTAAATTCATATTTTTCGCCAAATATAGTATGGCGATTGTTATAGATGATTTCTTTTAATTTGTTTGTCTGGGTGTATAGTGGGTTTTTTAATTTTTGGGAAAATTCTTCTAGGGAGGGTGTTACTTGGGTTTGGATTTTTTGCCAATAATTAGACATATTTAAATTTTTGGCTTTGCTTAGGGAAAATATAAATTAGTGTCACGCAGAGGCGCAGAGGCGCAGAGTAGAAGAGTTAAAGAAATGTATCAGCAAGTCCTAATTTTTTATCTACTTTAGTCTTTTCTAGGAGATGCTAATTAGGGCTTGACATGACAAATTTATTTGGTGGGTGTTATTTCTAAACCAATGGGAGTTTCGTCTTGGCGCAAACTAGCGCGGACAAACTTCCAGAGAAAAGATGAATAGGATTTGCCGGTTACACGTCTATGAATTCGGGGAAGTATGAGTTTATGCAGTTTGGGTAAGTTGTAGCTGGGAATACTGGGAAATAAATGGTGTTCGAGATGAAAGTTTTCATGAACTAGCAAAAACTGCACAATGGGGTGTGCTTCGATGCTGCGACTGGCTAAAAAGGGGTCTGTTGCATCGGTAATACCATGCTGGGTTAAACCCCGAATATTAATCGTGAAGTTAGTCAGGATGAATGGGACTACCCAGGTAATGAAAAAAAGTTGTAATGGGACAAATTGCCAGATAATTATATAGGTGACGATTAAAAATAAGTATTCAGTAAAAACTTTAATGCGTTCTTGAGTGTTGCCATAACGCCAAGCTAAGGAAGGGACAAAAATTAAATATAATATAGTTGCCCACAATAATCTGTTGTAGTGCAGTAACCAAATTAATTTGGGATTATTGGTGTAATTGTGATAGTCATCTGGGTCATTTTCATCCCCCAAATGTTCGTGATGACGCAAGTGCATTGAACGATAAGCACTAAAGGATATAAAGCCGGCAATTCCCATGACGGTAGCTGCTAAATCATTCAGCCATTTTTGGGGAAATAAGATATCGTGTACGCCTTCATGTATGAGTAAAAACATGGCATTCATGGCTAAGGCGACAAGTATTACCCCAAAGCCGTATTCTACAGTTGCTAAATTCCAGCTTAGACCTTGAGTATAAGCCTTTACTTCCACTGATACACCAACTACTGCGGTTAAGGGAAATATTAAATAGAGAAAATGATGCCACGGGACACTTTTTTGTAAAGCGCGAATTTCTGACTCAATTCCCTGAGATACAGCCTTTCGGGCTTCCAGGGTTGTCAATTTCTGCGGGGAGTTGATATTCATAAAGCCATTTTCTCGCCAAGATGATTTGCTGCACTGTTAACGTTATAATCACGAACCAGTTTATCAGGGGAAGTATGAATTTGTGCAGCTTCGGTAAGTTGTCACTGGGGTGGTACAGTCCAATTTCTTCCCCCTGCTTCTTCTGTTCCCTCGGAATAATTACTCATGACTAACTTTGACTACTTTCTTGATTTTTTAAAATGTTCTAAATAAACCGCAACATTTCTCAAAATTTTGTTACCTTCTTGTTAAGAATAGTTACAATTGTCTTAACACAGGAAATATTTATTATGGAAGTTTCACTTGAGAAGAATGCACCACATCAGGTTGTAATCATTGGTGGTGGCTTTGGTGGACTGTATACAGCAAAGACTCTTGCGAAAGCGAATGTAAATATTACTCTGATCGATAAACGTAACTTTCACCTATTTCAGCCGCTTTTATATCAAGTAGCCACAGGGACGCTATCACCTGCGGATATTTCCTCTCCATTGCGATCTGTACTCAGAAAAAGCAAGAATACACAAGTGTTGTTGGGAGAAGTAAATAATATTGATCCCAAAGCGCAACAAGTTATTTTGGATGATAAAGTAATACCTTACGATACATTAATTGTCGCCACAGGTGCTAATCATTCCTATTTTGGTAAGGATGAATGGAAAGACTTTGCGCCTGGGTTGAAAACTGTTGAAGATGCGATAGAAATACGTCGTCGCATATTTTCGGCATTTGAAGCCGCAGAAAAAGAAAATGATCCCGAAAAACGCCGGGCTTTGTTGACTTTTGTGATTGTGGGGGCTGGTCCGACTGGTGTAGAATTAGCAGGTGCGATCGCAGAGTTGGCATACAAAACGCTCCACGAAGATTTCCGCAATATCAGCACCTCAGAAACGAGAATTTTAATATTGCAAGGGCGCGATCGCATTCTCCCATACATTTCGCCAGATTTATCGCAAGCAGCAGCAGAAGCTTTGGAATCGTTGGGTGTGGAGGTCCATACTAAAGCCAGAGTCACAAATATTGAAAATAACATCGTTACTTTCAAGGAAGGCGGTGAAGTCAAAGAAATTGCCTCAAAAACTATATTGTGGGCAGCCGGTGTAAAAGCTTCCACAATGGGTCATGTTTTACAACACACTACAGATGTAGAATGCGATCACGCCGGACGTGTGATGGTAGAACCGGACTTGACTATCAAGGGTTATAAAAACATTTTCGTAGTGGGAGATTTAGCCAACTTCTCCCATCAAAATGGTCAACCCTTACCTGGTGTTGCACCTGTAGCCAAACAACAAGGAGAGTATGTAGCTAAACTCATTCAAAAACGGGTTAAAGGTCAGACTTTGCCACAATTTCATTACAATGACGTGGGTAGTTTGGCGATGATTGGGCAGAATTTAGCTGTTGTAGATTTAGGCTTAATCAAACTCAAAGGTTTCATTGCTTGGGTATTTTGGCTAGTAATTCACATCTACTTTTTAATCGAGTTTGACACTAAAGTAGTAGTAGTAATTCAGTGGGCGTGGAATTATATCACTCGTAATCGTCGTTCTAGATTGATTACAGGTCGAGAAGCTTTTGTCGAAGCCCAAAGTGTTGAAAATAGCAGTGCTTACCAGACTCCAGAAAAGAAGCAGCCAATCAAGCTTTAGGATTTTGGCTTTGTAGTCCCACAGCATTAAACTCTATCCACAGACCCGCCATTTGTCTCAATATTGACTCCCATAATTTAGTGTGAAGTTACTGGCGGGTTGTCAATTTCTGGGGGGAGATAAAGCCATTTTCTCGCCAAAATGATTTGCTGCACAGTTAATGCTAGGATTACCAACCAAGTTATCAGCATGATGCCTTGATATTCTGGTTTCCCTGGGACAAAGTATACTGCTCCTGTGTCCGAATGCACATTAGTTAACATATAATATGCAAAGTATGCTTCTATGAGAAACATGACTCCCATAATGCGGAAGTTCCAGGAAACAGCTTGATCAATATCTGTTTGGGTTGTGGCTGTGAATATTAATCCCAAAATCAAAACTGCGCTGAATAAATCATGGGCAATGCCATAATATGGATGCCAGTTATGACCAAAGTACATCATCCCTAATTCTACTACTGCTCTTAGTGCCATATTGCACCACACAATCCAGTATAATCGCCGCCATTTATGGGATATTCGGCTATCTATAGCAATTAAAAGGGGTAAAAAATACCAAAACCACAAGGCATAACCAAGCCAAAAAATTTTGGGTAAGGCGATGGAACCACCTAAGCCGTGGTGAGAGTTTTGGAAGTTATAAAAAATTGTCCCGCTGGTTGTCAGGGCAATGATGATTAAATAGTAGAGTGGTTTGAGCATATTTTTTGATTTTTGAACCACAGAGGACGCAGAGAACACAGAGGAAGAGTGTCAAAGCATCATATCTATATGATGTTCTATGCCGGCGGGTGGTGGGGGTGAGTCGCTGTTTTCGTTACATTTGTCACTTTGTCGCCATTTGAGGATGTAGGGTAAAAGTAAGTCGGCTTGGGTGAATTTGTAGTTGGTTGTGGGGAAGCGGTTGATGTTTGCTTGCTGCAATGCCATCATTTTTACGTCTTGTTGAATGATGAAGTGTGATAGGGGTGCGAAAAAGAGTTTGATTAACCATCCTATGGGTTGGACTCGAAAGCTAATAACGGTGTGAACTTCGGTTAGGCGATCGCCTATCGGTGTACAAGAGGAAGTGATAATATAATGACGTTCATCGGAGAAGATGTAATCAACTCGACTGGTCGCAGGCGCGATGAAACGGTCGGTATGTTGCATTTGGGTGCGTTTTTGACTTAAAAGCCACCAAACCACGGCGCTTTCGCGCGGTTCCTCTAAATATTCAGCCACAGCACCATCTGCTAAACTTTGGACAATGGCTTTTACAGGTTTAGCTTTGGGAGTCCGAAACCAAAAGCGATGCACAAAAGTTGCATGAGGACAGTCGAGAAAGTTTTCTAAACAAGCATCAACAGGTGCTAAAAACCGCGTTTTCATGCGAAAGCTTGTCCACCCTGGTGCATCTAAATAGGGGAATTTTACAGGGTGTGGGGTAGCGGGTGTATCAGCTAAACATACCCAGACATAGCCATCTTGTTCTAAGCAATGATATTTTTTGATACTTAAGTTACTGGCAATTTTACAGTCTGGCGGTAAAGCTGGAACTTTGTTGACTATGCCATCAGTATTATATTGCCAGCCATGATAAGGACATTCTATAGATTCTTGACATACTTTTCCCGCAGAAAGAGGGGCGTGTCGGTGGGCGCATCTATCTTCGAGGGCTGCGACTTTACCCGATGCAGTGCGGAATATAACAACGGGGATAGATGCAATTGTAGCGCTGAGTGGTTTCTGCTTCAGTTCCAGGGAACGACAGACTATGTACCAATAACGATGACCGATAAACATAATTTTGTGTCACGCAAAGGCGCAAAGACGCAAAGGGTAAGAGTTTGAGAGATGAAATTTTTAACTCCCGATAAATAAAGAAATACTAAATTATTTAGGCTGGTTTATTTGGTTGTATAAGATGATGATATTGATTAAGCTGTAATTGTTGATGTTGAATATTTTCGTCTCCACACCAATGTATTTCTACTGGAATTGTCTCTTCTTGAGAGTTACCTAAACCAAATAATAAACGTTTATCACCTTGGGCAGAAAATCCATTTGATGCTTGCACTTCGCGTAATTGTTTACCACTTTTTGAATTAATAATTACTTGTGTACCCACAGCATCACGATTACAAGTTTTACCATTACCAGCTAAATCTAACCCTAACCATAATTTTGCTGCTGAATCATTACGATAAATTGATACTGGGTGAAATTGATGTGTAACTAAAGCATCTAAATCACCATCATTATCTAAATCTGTTAATGCAATACCTCTAGAATTTCCTAATTCTTTCCAACCCACTTGGGAAGCGACATCAAGAAAACGTTTCCCTTGATTGAGATATACTCGATTCTGTTCATAGGGAAAAATACATCTGTCGCGTAAATCAGCCCATCTGTCTGCATAGCCGTGAATATCTGGACCTGTTAAGGCTATTTGCGAATTCCAATACCAAAAATCAGCACATTTCCTTTCTGATGCGACATTTTGGAAATAGTGCGGCGTGGTAATTTTACCTTTTAATCTTTGATTTCTGGTTTCGGAAAGTGGGCGGTCATAACTATTATCTACCATGCCGTTGGCTTGGAGTATATCTAATTTGCTATCTCTATCTAAATCACCCATCGCCCCACCCCAACCAAACCGATTTTCGTTGAGGATGTTGTGTTTCATGGCTGCATCGGTAAATGCTTTTTCGCCAATTTGATCGACATTTCCGCTATTCATCCACAATAAACTACCTTCGGCTTGCAGTTTTTCATGGACGTTGGAAACGTAAATATCTAATTGTCCATTATTATCGACATCTCCCAAGGAAGCATTCATCCCTTTATAGGTGTCATGACTGATTTTACCTACCAATTTCCCCCGGATTAGGTCGAATTTTTCACCTTGTTGATTAATATATAATTGGTCGGGGCCAAAGTCGTTAGCTAAATATAAATCTGTCCAGCCGTCGCCGTTTAAATCTCCTGTTCCTATATCTAATGTCCAGCGATTTCCATCGAGTCCTAAGGCTTTGACATCTTGTTTTTCTAATTTATTCCCTGTGTTGAGATAAAATAAATTCTCTCCTCCATTATCTGCATCATGCCAAGTGCGATGCATGACATTCATCATCCGGCGGTCATTGTCATACTCTGGTTGGGGTAACTGGAATATATTCAAGTAAGTAGGTTTTTCATAACCTGGTAATAATGGATTCATGGCATTACCAACCATTAAATCTAATTTGCCATCTCGATTTATATCTACAGCATTGGCAGTCAGACTAATTGTATAGTCATCAATGCCTAATTCTGCGGAAACATCAACAAATTTGGGTAGACAATGCTGTTTTTGAGATGGACATTCTTCTCGCAGGCGGTTTTGTAATAATCGTGATTTTCCATAGCCGACTGATAAGAATAAATCGGCATCGCTATCGTTATCATAATCCCACCATAAAGCGCCGGAGGGTAAGCCCTCTGTGGTTTGATGATTGACTAATTCATCTAAGGCGGGAATGGGTAAGCGGGTAAATTTAAAGTTACCTTGATTGAGGTATAAAGCGGCGCGATCGCTGTTATCTTTAAGAGGATAAGTTAAAAATATATCCTGTAATCCATCTTGGTCTACATCGGCTACGGCTACGGCATCGCCTACCGATAATAACCATTTCCCAATATGTTGTAATCTGGGATCTATTTGTTCTAAAATCTCACTTTTGTGGGTAGAAATCCCGGCTGCATCGGCGGCAATTTCTTCAAAGGTAAAATCTGTTTGAATAATATCTTTGGCTGCAACTAATTGCTGATAACCCCAAAATCCGCTGGAACCGATGAGGGTGATTAAAGTCCAACGATAGATAGGATGAAATATTTGATTAATATTTAAGGTTCTTAAATCTTTAATTTCCTGAATTTTAAACCAAATTAACCGCCCACTAAAGTAAATAAACCCTGCAATAAAGAATGTTGACAAACTCTCAAATTTATGGAGATATAAATCCAGGAGAACGATAATCAACGACATCCAAATTTGACCTTTTCTGGTCTTGGGTGATGTCGCTGGGTCGGTAATCATAAAGAATGTGAATAAATAAAACGCCGGGGAAGATAACGCCCCCATGACAATGGTTTCAGGCGGGACTAAATGCTGTGTCAAATAGCCACGAACACACAATTGTAAGGTGTAGAAAAACAAAAATGAAATGATTAAAGCTGTGCGGTTAATCCTTAAGGCAAATAGTAGTAAGGCGGCTGTAATAATAAAGATAACTATAGCTATAGAACCACCCCATTGATAAGCGGGTGCGGCACTAATTAAGCCATTTCCTAGTAATAAACTCGCAGTGATGCCAAATAATGCTGGGTTGTAAATATGTCTTCCTTTAGCTGTGAACAGATATTTTGAAGAAATGGCAAAGAAAACAGGTACTAATGGTAACCAAGAAGCATGGGCAAAATTAGTTAAAATACTTAATGAACAACCTGTAATGGCAGCACTTAAAGGAAATAGTAACTGGCGTTGTTTAAATAGCCAGTGCAGGATCATATCGAATATACAAGCCGCACTAATAATTAATAAGATTTGCGCGGGAGAACGGTTAAATCCTAAAACTGTGATTCCTAAAATAATATAAGAAATTAATATGCCTAAAATTGCTAGTCTTGGGTCAGATAAACTAGGTTTACGCTCCCATTGCCAATGAAATGGGAAATTTTCTAGTTTAATTGTAGTTATATTCATACTGCACCTATTTCTACACAAGGGACTCGTCCATCAAGTTGATGAAACGATGCTGCACCATCTGGATAATGAATAGCAAATAGTCTGCCCCCTGCGTCAATTCTTCGGTATTCTTTAAGAATTGATGTTAGCAGATCATCTGCGTGTAATCCGGCAATAAAGTAATGCCAGGGACCTTGATAGCGATCGCGATATAATTGCCGCAGTAAGGCGCGAAATATCTCTGGGCTATTGTCTGCGATCGCCACAAATGCTAAATAAAAGTAAGGTACCATCGCACCCGGAGACGGTAAGGCTTTAAGTGGTGTGACTTGGGAAAGCAGATTGTAAAAAAACCGCATCCTGGCAAATTGGGGACTGTAGCCTTCTATATGAGTTTGGCGGAAGGTGTGCTGTTCCCAAGCGGCGATAGTTCCCACTAACTCGTGATTGCGTATTGCCAGATAAAAATCTTCGGCTTTGAGTCCCCGCAGTCTGTTACTGTGAAAATCGGCAAGATCATAGTATGGTGCAAATTGTTTTTGCGATCGCCATTTCTGCACAAATGCTAAAATATCTGGTAGCATCTCTGGTTTTCCCCGTTGAAAACTTACCCCCGTCAGCTTAATTTCCGGCTTTGGTAAATCTAGATGTATGGCTGGGGAGTAAATTCGCCCCATATCATGATATTGCGGTAAGCCAGCCCGCCCACCTGTAAGATTTTTGATCGCTTGGACATTTTCTTCTAAAATGAGCGAAAAGTATAAAGAAACGGGATTTATTTCATGTAACTTTTGAAAATATTTGTATCCCCTTGCTAACAGAGTTCCTCGGCGATAATCTGGGTTTACACGTAAGTCTGCTAAATATCCCAGCTTGTCTAATTTACCATTAATAAATGCGCGATTAATCAGCCGACTACCTAAACCAATAATCTCACCAGTTCGACTATCAGTACATTTAATAACTTGTACACTTTCGCCCTGAATTTGACAACCAGAAAAATAATTTGGTTCTCGGCGAAAGCTAACAGAAATATTGCCTTCCATTCTATCCATCGCCATTCTTTGACGGAGTGCAGGATCATCTTCTGGGGTAGCGAGGGCAAATTCAAATTGACTCATTTAGATATAGCCATCCTAGATAAGATGTGAACATTTCTCTTTATTCTCTTCCTCTGTGATCTCTGTGTCTCTGTGGTTCGTTTAAAAAAATTCCGTTTATACAAGGGTGTATTTGTATGAGGAAAGAACCGCAAAGTACACATTGGCGCTAGCCTCTCCCTTTGGGAGAAGTACACAAAGAAAGAAAGAAGAAAAGTAGAAAATTCAACACAGTTTTTACAAGCAATGGTATTACTTTACTGATAAAATAATTGCGGTTTATAAGTTGTCGTCTTTGAATAGAGAGGAAGTGGAAGCCATGTTAGGATTGAGTTTAGAGGAAACAAGAGTTTATCAATAAGCAAAAGCTGAGGGTAGAGAAAAAGTATTGAAAGCAGCAGTGCCACTGTTACTAAAAACAGGGATGAGTATAGAACAAATTGCTCAACAACTCAATGTTGATGTAGAAGTTGTCCGAATTGCTGCACAGGCGAATACTGAAAACTGACAATTATACTAATTCTACCTCCCGCGATCGCGTTCTAAATCATCGATAACTTTTTGCAAATACCAATCATCTGACATCCCCGGATTGTATTCTTGTTTTTGATCAATTAATCGTTGGGCGATTTCCCAATATCCTCCCACCATGCGTAAAAGTCGCTGACGCAGCAAACTATAGTTTTGCTGTTTTGACTCAGAGGGTGTTTGGATATTTTTCAGGTTATTTAATACTTGATGGTAATTTACCCAATCTTCTTTTTCACAAAAAATACTCGCCGCTTGCTGAAAGTCTGTAACAGCATTTTGCATTTCTTCTAAACAAGTATAGGCAATGCCACGATTGTAGTAAGCTGGGGCATGATCAGGATTAATTTGCAATGCTTGGCTGTAATCTTGAATTGCTTCTAAATAATTGCCAGATGTTCTGTAGGCGTTACCTCTGGCGGTATATACTAAGGCATCCTGGGGTTGAATGTTGATGGCTTGATTAAAATCAGCGATCGCACCTTGATGATCTCCCAAAAGTGAACGGGCTTTACCGCGATTGCGATAAACAGTCACATCTGCAAAATTAAGAGATAATGCTTGATTAAAATCGGCGATCGCATCTTGATATTGTCCCATTTTGCAGCGTATCACCCCACGGCAGCAATAAGCTTGGGCATCTTGCGGATCAGCTTGTAATATCCAGTTTAGATCAGCGATCGCCTCACGGGTATTTCCTGTTTCGGCTTTTTCTAATAGCTGGGTAAAATATGCGTTGGTCGATAAGATCGGCGCATTAGTAGAACTACTTGATTGTACAACTGGCTTTGGTTGTGGTTGTAACTGTGTAATTTTTTCCATACACAGACGACAATTAGCTGCGTCTTTCTGTGCTAAATATAATTCTGCGGCTTTTTTAAAGTTTGCGATCGCATCGGAAATAAAACCCTGTTTCCGCCGGATCATCCCCCGCAGATCATAAGCAGGCGCATAATGGTAATTGAGGCGAATCGCATTGTCCACATCATTCAAAGCCCCCGGTAAATTTTTCAGTTCTACCCTAGCCAAACCCCGACAATAATACGCCTCCATACTTCCAGGATTCAATTTCATTGCTTCGGTATAATCTGAAACAGCTTGATGAATAGCCCCTGAGTGATAATAAGCCAAACCCCGTTGTAAAAAAGCATCAGCAAAATAAGGTGTCCATTGTAAAGAATGGCTAAATTCCTCAATAGCGCCAGCGTAGTCTTTTTCCTTAGCTTTTTTCAGTCCTTGATTGTAAAATTCGTCACTCATAGTTAAATCAACCAGATAGACATCCACTTATATGTTAAATATTCATTGTAAATTTAGCTAATTCCCCAATCTCAATTTATTTCTTCTCTCTGCGTCTTGGCGTACTTGGCGGTTCAATTAAGATATAAATTTAACTCACGCAGAGGCGCAGAAGAAGAGTTTAAAAGGTTATCCATACATCAATGCAATGAAAATTAGAACCATCACCACAGGAATCACACTTACATCTCCCCAAAGCACCGATAAAATCAAACAAGCCCATGAATTTAACCAACAAGCAAAAGAAATCTTTGAAGAACAAGGTTATGAAGTGCAAACCACCAGAATTACCACCAACTCATGGGAAGAATATTTATTAAACTTATCAAAAATTGACATTCTTCACGAAATTCAAAATTTAGAAAAAATCTGTCAAAGTCTAGATATCAACTTTTTCAATATTGGCTATGCTAACCAACCGGAAACCATAGCCTTAATTCCCGATATTATTAAATCTACAGCCATTATTTACTGTTCCAGCCAAATTGGTAACCGAGGAACAGGTATCAACTTTCCAAATGCTTGGGAATCTGCTAAAACTATTAAACGCATTTCCGAAGAAAGCGAAAATGGCTATGGTAACTTTCGCTATTGTGTATGGGCAAACTGCCAGCCAGGAATCCCATTTTTTCCTACAGCATATCATGTCGGTGATACTTCTTTTGGGATTGGTTTAGAATTGGGTGAATTAGTCATGCAGGCATTTTCCCAAGCTGGTAATTTGCAATCAGCAGAGAAGGAACTACAATCAATTTTAGAAATAGAATTAATTAAAGTTGCTAAAATTGCTGAAGGAATAGCTCTAAAATTTGGGGTAAAATATAACGGCATTGATACGTCTCTTGCACCATCTTTAGATCAAGAAAATAGTATTGCTTTTGCTTATGAAAAAATCATGTCTGGTAAGTTTGGACATCCAGGAACTTTAGCAATTTCGGGAATGCTAACTCGTGTTTTAAAAAGTGTTTCTGTAAAAATCTGCGGTTACTCTGGTTTGATGCTTCCAGTATGCGAAGATGTTGGTCTAGCTACTAGGGCTAATGAGCAAACTTATGATCTTACTCATTTATTATTATATTCGGCTGTTTGTGGTTGTGGGCTGGATACGGTTCCAATTCCTGGTGATATCACAGTTGACAAGATTGCTGCTATATTAATAGATTTGTCTACTTTAGCTATTAAGTTGAATAAGCCTTTATCGGCTAGATTATTTCCGATTCCAAATAAACAAGCTGGGGAAATGACTAGTTTCAGTTCCCCTTATCTTGTGGATTGTCACGTTTTTGCTGTGGATTGAATTTCGGAGAAACGAACCGCCAAGTACACCTTGGCGCTAGCCTCTCCCTTTGGGAGAAATACACAAAGGAAGAAAGAAGAAGGAAAGAGAGAGAATGGGATTAATAATCTATCAATAAGCTGGGAGAGGTTAAGACAAAAACATCTCTGGTTCCTTGTCCTTCTATCTGTGGTTTGATGGGTGTGGTAAAGTGGAAAAATTCATGGTCGTTGACTAATAATAGTTCTCCGGGATTTAAGATTTTGCTAAATACTGGTTTCTGTTTTTTTGCTGTATATAAGTGGGTTTCTCCACCTTGAATATTTTCTCTATTCACAGCGAAGATTCCAATAAAGTCTGTTCCATCTTGATGGATACCTTCGGGGGCTGGATTTCCTAAGTTATTAGGGGAACAAATGGTTCTAATTTGATGAACTCCTATTTCTGCTTCGGGGTGAAGTTTACAGGAATCACTAAATGCTAAAACCAGATTTTTAAAACTATTCAGTTCTACAAGTTCATCTTCTAATTCTGCAAACTCTCTTTTAATATCTCCCAATAATGGATTGTAGTCTTTCCCTTGGAAGAGGTAGCCATGAGGTAATTTAATTAATTTATCCTCAGTAGCGATGAACCGAGATAATCGTCGGGAACGATAATTACCTTTGATATAAGGATCATCTGGGAGATGATTAAAAAATGGTTTGAAATTTTCGGGATTTATGGAATTTACTTTTCTGAGAATAAACAAAAAAGCATATTCTAATTCTGTTGATTCCCACACTTGTTGCATAGGATTTACCTGCTTACACATTTCAATCCTCCCCCATGTTCCTTGATGAGAGGCTTATATTACTGAGTGTATGCGACTTTTTATTAAATTGTCGTCAAATTGACTACAGAAATTGACAGATTATGATATGTAATTCATTCACCTTGGGAAAGATATTTATAGATAAGGGCGAATGAGTAAAAAATCAATGTATATTCACTAACAGCATATAGGTTTGATGATGATTGACTGGCTTTACAAGTATCCACCTCTATATTCGGGAATATTACTGAAGCGCTACAAGCGTTTTTTTGCTGATGTTCAACTTGATTCTGGCGAAATAGTCATAGCACATTGTCCCAACACAGGGCCGATGACTGGAGTTTCTACTCTTGGTAGTGCGGTACAACTTTCTAAAAGTGATAACCCCCAGCGCAAATTGGCTTACACCTTAGAATTGATTCAGGTAGAAGATAACCAGCCAACTTGGGTAGGAGTGAATACCATGTTACCCAATCGCATCATAAAACTAGCATTAGCAAAATACCTCTTCCCTGAATTGGGAGACTATAGCCAAATTAAAAGTGAAGTAGTTTATGGACAAGATAAAAAAAGTCGGGTTGATTTTTTCCTGACAGGTAGCGACGCAGAACGCCCAATTTATTTAGAAGTAAAAAATACTACTTGGGCGCAAGGAACTTTAGCAATATTTCCAGACACCGAAACCACCAGAGGACAAAAGCATTTACGGGAATTAACCGCACTCCTACCCCAAACCCGTGCAGTGATGTTGTACTTCATCAACCGGGGTGATTGTACTGAGTTTGCCCCTGGTGATATTACAGACCCAGTATATGGTAAACTATTACGAAGTGCGATCGCACTAGGCTTAGAAGTCTTACCCTGCCGTTTTGACATCTCACCAGAAGGCATACGCTACTTAGGTTTAGCAAAACTCAAAATCTAACTCTCCGCGTACCTCTGCGCTTATCTCCGCGCCCCTCTGCGTTAAAAACAATGATCATAATCATCATGGGTGTCTCCGGTTCCGGAAAAACCACCATCGGTCAACTATTA
This sequence comes from Nodularia sp. LEGE 04288, assembly GCF_963896525.1. Classification (NCBI taxonomy): domain Bacteria; kingdom Bacillati; phylum Cyanobacteriota; class Cyanophyceae; order Nostocales; family Nodulariaceae; genus Nodularia; species Nodularia sp. LEGE 04288. Next base: position 31,580 of record NZ_CAWQOY010000094.1, on the reverse strand, counting down.
GCCGATGCCTTAAACTGGGAATTTAAAGACGCTGATGACTTTCACTCCCTAGATAATATCGAAAAAATGCGGCTAGGTATTCCCCTCAATGATGCCGATAGAAAACCTTGGCTAAAAGACTTGCAAACAGCGATCGCACTATGGTTAAAAGAAAATGCCAATATAGTCTTAGCCTGTTCCGCCCTCAAAGCTGATTATCGCCAATATTTAGTATTAGATAGCGATGGGCAAAGCCCCGCCGGAGGCGAACGCATCCAGCTAATTTACCTCCACGGCAATTTAGATTTGCTCCAACAGCGACTCATCGGACGGCAAAACCATTTTATGTCAGAAAAACTCCTCAACAGCCAATTAGATGCCCTTGAGGAGCCGGATGATGCCATTTTTGTAGATGTTTCTGAGCCACCGCAATTAATTGTGCAGAACCTGAAAACGGTTCTAGGGCTTTAGGTAGGCGATTTCAAGCATGACAGAACAGTTTCCCATCATGAAGATTCCGCCAGATGCACCTGAAGCTGATGAGGATTTAGGAACAAAAGAGAAGTTTTGGTTTCGCTATCAAAATCGACCTTACCTGTACAAAAAAACCAGACAAAACACAGGTGAGGACTGGTCGGAAAAGATAGCATCTGAGTTGTGTAATCTGTTGGACTTACCCCATGCTGTTTATGAATTAGCCACATTTAATGATGAAAATGGCATTATTACGCCTTGTTTTTTACCTGAACGTGGAATCCTAACTCTGGGGAATGAAATTCTGGCTCCAATAGTATCCGATTATCCACAAGATTCTAAAGACCTGACTAAACACACCATTAAAAATATATCTAACGCTTTAGAAAGTGGCTCGGTCAATTTACCCCTTGACTGCATACTACCAGCAGGAATTAGCCTGGCAATAGAAGTTTTTGTGGGATATTTACTTTTAGATGCTTGGATAGGCAATACTGATAGACATCACGAAAACTGGGCATACATAATTTTTGCCGAGAAGATTCATTTAGCCCCAACTTATGACCACGCTTCTAGCATTGGTAGAGAAATGTCCGATGAAAAAAGACGCTTGAAGCTGAACAATAAATCTGTCACAGGTTATGCCGAAAAGTGTCGTTCCTTGATTTATCCTAGTTCTGGAGGAGAAAAACCTCTGAAAACTTTTGATGCTTTTCGTGAAGTCCAACAACTTTATCCAGAAGCTGCCAGGGTATGGTTAGAGAAACTAGCAAGGTTGTCCAGCAATGATACGTTAAAGCTATTTGAACGCATACCATCTCATCGCATATCACCAACAGCAATTGAATTTGCCCAAACAATATTGAAATTTAATCAAAATAGATTGCTAAAACTGCTGGACACCTGAATATGAAAAGATTATTTTTAGCTTGGCAAGATCCCAATACTCGCGCTTGGTTTCCCATTGGGCGTTTAAACTTTGACGGTAAACAGTATCAATTTGTTTATACACAAGGTGCATTAGCAGCTCAAGCTCAATATGGGTTTCCCGGATTACTTTCTTTCCCAGACTTGAACAAGGTATATACATCGATGGAACTGTTCCCTTTGTTCTGCAATCGATTAAAGCGACATTCTCGCCCAGACTATAAAAATTATATTGAATGGCTCAACATTCCTGAAGGTGAAGATGACCCCATTTCTATCCTTTCGCGGAGTGGTGGACGCAAGGCCACAGATAACTTTGAAGTTTTCCCTGATCCACAGCCAGATGCAAATAACTTATACCATATCCATTTTTTTGCACATGGACTCAGACATCTTCCGACTTGTGCAACTGAACGGATTAATCAACTACAACCGTGGGAACTTTTATACTTAGCTCACGAATTTCAAAATCCCTACGATCAAAAGGCTTTACTCTTATGTACTGAGGATCATCATATTGTCGGTTATTGTCCTCGGTACATTGTGGATGATGTTTTTCAACTCAAAAACAAAAATCCAGAACTTGTGAAAGTACAAGTTGAACGTGTCAACCCAGCACCTACCCCACTCCAGCTACGTTTGTTGTGTAGTATGACCGCAGAATGGCATGAAGATTTTCATCCCTTTTCCAGCCAGGAGTATCAGCAAATTGTCGCTGATATCCCCACTGGGTGTAGTACTCCCTAAACTTGATGAGAGGCCAGAAAAGCATCAACTTCAGCCGCAGTCGGTTGAGAAGCGATCGCACCTGGTTTAATAGTAGTCAGCGCCCCCACAGCATTAGCATAAGCAACAATCCGTTTAGCTGTTTCGGCATCCTGCAAACCTTGAATACCATGTTGACTTAGTTGGTGGGTAAATCCTGCCAAAAAACTATCCCCAGCACCAGTTGTATCCACAACATCAATCGGATAAGAAGGTAAATTCCCCTCATTTTCACCCAAACAATAGGCGCAACCATGTTCACCATCTGTCACCAGCACCCCATCAATAGAAGCCATACGGTAAGTAATAGCTCCTGGGTCTGTGGTATCAAATAGCCATTCCGCCTCTTCTTTAGAAAGTTTGAGAAAATCAACTCGCTTCAATATCCCTTGGATTTTTTGGCGCGCCATATCCGCATCTTGCCAAAATACAGGTCGCCAGTTCACATCCAGAATAATCTTCAGGTCGTATTTTTCTGCTAATTCTAAGGTGCGATGAATTGCCTGCTCACTTTCAGGATAGGCTAATTCCAGAGTCCCCAATACCAAAAAGTCAGCCTCTTGAAACAGTGACTCTGGCAATTTTTCAGCTTGTAAGCGGGTATCAGCAAATTCAGCAGTGTCATACTCACCAAATCCGGCAAAATTGCGATCGCCTGACATATCCCGCACCACATAAACTTGCCTCGTTGGTGCTGTAGAATGGCGTTGCACCCCTGTGGTATCCACACCAATTTCTTCTAATAGCTTAACTAATTCATTCCCTGGCTGATCTTCACCAACAGCCCCAATAAAACCTGCGGGAGTTCCTAATTTCACCAAAGCACAGGCCACATTAGCTGGCGCGCCACCTGGGTAAGGAGTCCAAGACTTCACCTCTTCTAGCGTTAGCCCCAATTGGTCAGCTAAACAATCAAACAAAATTTCACCAAGGCACAAAACACGGGGATTGCTCATTTCATGAATCCAGAATCTGAGATTTTCGATTTTGAGTTACTAATTCCAGTATAAAAGCTACAACACTCTTAACTCATCTATCGCCAGTCCTAAACTCAACAAAATACCACTTTTTGCTACTATCATCCCCAATATATCCTCCTATTCTTCCGGTTTTAATTATGCATTATTACGGTTTTATTGGAAAAAAAATCTTCAAAAAAAACTAATTTTAACTACGTATGACGAACACAGGAAAATCTAAAGAAAATCTAGTCAATTCCAGACTGCCATAACTTAAAACTCCTCCCAACAAAAGAATCTTCTAGAATTAAAAGAGGATTAAGTACATATACCAAGGGAGGATAGAAAAAGTTATGGCTGGTGGCGCGTCTGGGACCCCTGTTAGTCTGTCAGACAGAGAATTGCAAATCATCGACTTAGTGGCCGCTGGCTTAACTAACCAAGATATTGCAGTCAAACTGGAGATTAGCAAACGTACAGTTGATAACCATATCAGCAATATTCTCACCAAAACCCAAACCGACAACCGAGTGGCTCTCGTCCGTTGGGCTTTGCAGTGGGGGAAAATCTGCTTAGATGAAGTGAATTGCTGTGTTTTACCCATCCGGAAAGATTAAACAATTTCTGGGTGTGTACTAATTTTTCGACTCACGCCTTTATTTTCAGGTGAATCTTTAGCGTAAATTCTGACCGGCATCGAAATCAAGCAATCATCAACAAAAATTAGCAACAATTTCCCGCCTCAAGCGTTACATTTATGAAGTCTATATTGCTCCATCAGCGAGGAGAGCAGTGTTTTTATGAATACTTCAGCTTCTGTTCAAGGTAGCTCGTCTACCTTTGATTTTTTTAGCTTTGATTTTACCGCACCGCAACCAACACAAGATGCTGAGTTACTCAGACAGCTATCATTCATCCCAGGGTTGAGAGAAATGATGCTACTGCGGCAGGTTCACGCCCTAGAACACGCCACTGTTTGGATTTTGAGTGAAGCCAACAGCGCCTATGCACCCAAAGGCAGACCCACAAAAGTGCAGGTAGATAACGAATTATTAGGCGGCTTGTCTACAGAACAAGGATTCTACCTTTATGGTGAAGTGAACATCAGTGATTTGCGGCGGGCGGTGACACTAGGCTTAAATCGTCTCATCAATGGTGAATGGGATTTAGCCGTGCATCCTCGCTGTGGCACAAATGTATCAGTTGCCATGCTGTTAACAGCCGGACTAGCTCTCGGTGTCAATCTGTTACTACCATTCCGACCAATTGAGCAATTAATCGGCTTAGGAATAGCCGCTACCACAGCAGCAGAACTCGCACCTGATTTAGGTTCCATAGCCCAGCGCTACCTAACCACAGCCATTCCCTTTAACCTAGCAATTGAAAATATTACTCTGACTCGCGACCTTTGGGGACGACAGGGACATTTCGTCAAAGTCAGTTGGCAAGAGTGACCACTTTTCTAGTCATTGCATAGCCTCAGCTACCTTGAATGTGTCGGTATACTGCTGGAATTTAAATATCAGCCCATTTCTCAGCGTATAGACATGAGAAAAATCCAATGTATAGCAACCCCCAAGAAGGTTAAAACATAAACGGATAATTAGGTCGGCGTAAATAAAGTTAACTGGATAGGGTCGTCATTTGTCATTAGTCACATTGGGAAGTCACAATTTTCCCCCCTGCTCCCTGCTCCCTGCTCCCCTGCTTCTTCCCCCACTCCCCAGCTATATATGAGAAAGCTTTACTTCTTAGTTCCAGGTACTCATGGCAAATTCGCCTGCGGTGGACTGTGGGCAGAATTAAAAACAGTTAAACTAGCGCAGCAAATCTGTGATGCTGATGTCGTCACTTATCGCCAAAGAGAAACAGACCAACTATTTATTGATGATTTGCTGGCAGAAAAAAATTTAGATGCGGCAATTTTTGTGATTAGCTGGGGATTTGATATCGCCCCACTAGCAGCCAAGCTTAAGCAGTACAATGTTATTTACCATGCCCACAGCGCAGGTTACAAATTTCGCCTCCCTGCGAGTATTCCCATCATCACAGTTAGCCGCAACACAATGGGATATTGGGGGCAGAAATCGCCTAATTCTCTGATATATTATTTGCCCAATCAAATTAGTAACGAATTTAAAAATTTACATCTAAAGCGAGATATTGATGTTTTAGTTCAAGCCCGAAAATCTTCTGAGTATTTAATCCAAGAATTGATTCCGGCTTTGCAGCAACAGTGTCAAGTAAAATTAGTTGATTCTTATGTAGAAGATTTACCTGGGCTATTTAATCAGGCAAAAATTTACCTGTATGACTCTGCCGAATATTGGGCGCAACAACCTGTGAGTGAAGGCTTTGGACTACAGCCAATGGAAGCTCTTGCTTGTGGCTGTCAGGTGTTTTCCAGTGTCAACGGTGGACTTTCAGATTATTTAGATCCTGGGTTTAATTGCTATAAAATCGCCGGATACTCAAAAGAATATGATGTGCAACGTGTAATCAAGTCGCTAAAATCTGCACAAAGTATCGATATGCCCGAAGAGTTTTTTGCCGAGTATCGAACTGAAAATATTCTCCAGAGATTGCAAGTTATTTTGGATGAAATCAACGAATTTTTTGATCACAAAATCAACTTTTCCGGCAATATTCAGGATTTGTCCCCAACTCGTGTGGCCAAACTACGCATTCAGAACATATACAAAAAAATCAGGCAGAAATACTTTTAGGAATTTTTGCTGTGAGTGTCCCTAATTATTTGGGTTATCTCAGATTTTACTACATATTTGATTTTATGTAAAATGTATAGTGGAATGCAGTTATTCATAAAAGTTATCCTTGCTTACGCAAAGGGCAATCATTAGATTTATTTATCATCAAAAATCAAATAAAAACGATTATTTGGTGCTGAAGTAGTCTAGTATACATTTATCCTAAATAAGATCATTCTGAAGCGTCAGTTTGTCTCAACCTACATCTGAATTGCCGTCTGGATAATCAGCTTACATAAGTTATATTTAATTCTTCCCACCAACTGGCTGTTACTAAAACTGTAACCATCTAAAGTTTTGCCTATTCTAAATGCAATAGTAAACAATCGAAACATAATTTAGCGTCCATTTTGATAGACAGCTAAAAACGTTGGGCAAACGAGGTAGCAGAATGAATCGGCAGAAATTAAGTGGTGTGGAAAAAAACTTCCTACAAAGACGTTATGGTGTCAGTCTAGGAAGACGCTACGTTTTGGCAGCAGCTAGTGTTGTTCTGTTCAGTGTGTTAGGGTGTTCCCAGGTTAGTGGTAGTGCAAATTCCCTGACACAATCTGATCTACCTTATTCAGAGACTCGATTGCCAAAAAAAACATTAATTTCTGATGCAAAACTCGTGAATGCTAATAATAAATTTGGCTTCAAACTGTTTTCAGAAATTTGGAAAAATAACAGTAGTAAAGATAACATTTTTGTTTCTCCTTCAAGTGTCGCGATCGCCCTGGCTATGGCATATAATGGAGCCAGTGGTTCTACTCAACAAGCAATGGCGAAGACCCTAGAATTACAGGGGATGAGTCTACCAGAAATTAACTCTGCTTACGCCACATTAAAAGAGTTGCTAGAAAATCCTGATCCGCAAGTGCAACTGACTATTGCTAACTCCCTATGGGCAAATAAAGAAGCCACTTTGCAGCCAAATTTTCTCCAAAGCACCCAGGAATTCTACAAAGCCAAGGTTACGAATTTAGACTTTAAAGATGCGGCATCTGCCAATACTATCAATAAGTGGGTCAAAGACAGTACTCGTGGAAAAATCAACCAAATAGTTGAAGAAATTCCACCTGATCAGGTGTTGTTTCTGATTAACGCCATATATTTTAAAGGAGAATGGAGCAATCAGTTTGATAAATCACAAACTGCCAAACATCCTTTTAACTCAATCTCTGGACAACAGAAGCAACAAATGATGATGTCGCAAACTGGCGAATATAGATACTATGAAAACGACCAGTTTCAGGCAGTGAGTTTACCTTATGGCGAAGATGGCAAAGTCAGCTTTTATATCTTCTTGCCTAAAGAGGATTCTAACCTGCAAACCTTTTATCAAAACTTGAATTTTGATAACTGGGAAAAATGGATGTCTCAGTTGAGAAATCGGGATGGATTTATTCGCTTACCCCGCTTTAAAACAGACTATGATGTCACACTCAATGATGCACTCAAAGCTTTAGGGATGGAGGAAGCTTTTAGCAATCAAGCTAATTTTTCTGGTATGGGTACTAATTTGAAAATTAGTGAAGTCAAACATAAAACATTTGTTGAGGTCAACGAACAAGGTACAGAAGCCGCCGCTGCGACATCAGTAGGAATGGTACCAACATCTTTTAGACAAAAACCAGAACCTTTCCGCATGATTGTTGACCGTCCCTTTTTCTCTGCGATTCGAGATAATCAAACAGGCAGCATTTTGTTTATGGGTTCAATTACAGACCCACAGTAGTAAGAGTAAATTTTTTGACTTTTGACTTTTGACTTACCCTTGGGGTCTAGGGCAATGTCGGTTCCGAAACACTTAGAGGATTATTGTGTTCAGCTGTTGATGATTTTTCTGTAACCACGGGTGCGGGTTTCTCTTCAGCTTCACCGTTGAACCCTTGAGGACGCAAGGCTGTTAAAGCCGTCTTGATAATTACAGCCGTGGGTACTGCCACAATTACTCCTAAAAGTCCACCAACTCTTGCCCCTGTAAGAACGGAAATGAGTATCCAAACTGGGTTTAAACCAGTAAAGCTACCTAAAATTCGGGGTGCAATTAAGTTTTCTAAAATTTGCTGCACGATCACAGCGGCGATTAAAACTTTGACTCCCATTGAGAAATCTTGCAGCGCTACAAGGGAGGTAGTCAGGGCGATACCCACTGAACCACCAAAGGGAACTAGAGCCATGATGCCAATAGTTAAGCCAAATAATAGCCCAAATGGCACTTTCAGCCACAAAAACGTGGGAATTAAGGCTGATGCCATACAGGTAGATAAAATCAGTTGAGTGATGAAAAAGTTTTGAAAACTCAGGCGGACTGTTTTAGAGAAAGGTTGGCGAAATTTGGTAGGTAGCCATTCCACTAAACTCTGCCAGAGTTCACCGCCATGCTGCAAAAGGTAGAATGTCAAAACCATTGTTAAGAGGAAATCTAGCAAGCTTGTGAATGTCACCACTGCGAGATTTAACACTTGTCCGGCGATCGCTTGTAGTTGACTCTTGACGCGATCGTTGATTTGGACTACAAGAGCATCAAGGTTAATTGGTAAATTCAGGGTTTCTGCTTTCTGATTTAACATCATTAATTGAGAACGGCCAGAGTCGATTAACTCTGGTAATCGCGCCACCAATTGCTGGGCTTGGCTAAGGGCGAGGGGAAACAGGGTAACACCCAGCGCTAACAGCACCGATAAGGCGATCAAAAAGACTAAAATGGCCACTTGTTCTCGCCTAGCACCTTGACGCTCCATCCAGCTTACGGGATAGTTGAGCAGAAATGCTAAAACTGAGGCTCCAACTAAAATCACTATTAGGGAGTGAAAATAATGGAAAATTGCCGAAATCGCCCAACCATTGAGAACTAAAATGGGGGCGCATAACGCGATCGCCCCAATGCGTGCTAGGGGTGTAAATGTCTGCCACCAGTTGAGTAGCTTGCGTGTCTGCATCTTTAGCCGATTGCGGGATAGAACTTAATTAAATCTTTCTCTATAGCTTATTATCTCTAACTACATCATCGCATTTCATCTCTCTAGTTTAGGATGAGACTTACCCTCATGGAAAATCTTGAACCAATTGACAATTCCCAGTACACTCAAGACACAGCCATTTCTAAAAGACAGTTATTTTGGTATTTAATTCCAGTCCTTGGCTTTTTTCCATCCTTGTGGACTCTCTATCGCGGCCGGGGAAGTCGGGAACAACTGGTTGTGAGTCGTCTGTCTATTACTTTGGCATTTACTTGGCTGTTGGGGTACTTCTTGTTAGCCACTGGGGCCGCGACTTCAGAATTTTTTACATTGCGGATGTTAATCCTCAATAGCTTTCTGACATCTGGTTACTTTTTGGTCAGTGTCTGGCTAATTATTCGACTCATTCAGGGGAAATCTCACCGTTTATCAGGGTTAAGTCGTTTTGCTGAACGAGTGTTGGGCAAATATTTGTCTTAATTTTGGCAATTATCCCGATGAATTAGTCGTATTATTACGGATTTTTTTCCGAAATTGCCGATGATCTCGAATCAGGTCTGGTCAAACTAACTTATTGTTGTCATACTTCAATTAATTATCTCCGGATTTGCCACAAACAAAGAGAAATCCTGCTATAAGTGTTGTGGTTAACATAACAGCAAGAAGTTAGCACGGTTAATTAAAGGTTAACTTCTATGAGTTAATTTGGTTGCATATTAATTAGTCAGAAAATTTACCGAGTTTGATCAGTAAGTGTGAGGAAGTCTGTGACCAGTCAAAGAACTTCGGCGAAACAAAATCAGTTAGCGAAAGCCCTGAAATCGAAAAAGAAAAATTCTCACAACCCTAAGTCTCGACGTTGGCTGTTGTTCTGGCTGGGTATGAGTGGGATTGCAATGGTGTCAGCAACAGCAGGGGCGCTGTTAGCGGTTTCTTTGACCAGTACTCCATTGCAGCAAGCACAGTTAAGTCCCCAAGAAGAGGCGGTTTTTGATGGCGATCGCATTTCTGGGACTGGGTTACGATTCTCAGAATTAACTCGCCCGGTTAATCTCTTAGTGATGGGGATGAGCGTACTGCCATCGGATATTCTCAATACTCCCACAGAATTGCAGAATCTGGGCTATCAAGCCCAGGTAAACTCTTTTGATGGGCTGGCTGATGTGATGATCTTGATCAAATTTGATCCAGCCACAAAAAGAATAGCTATGCTCTCAATTCCCAGAGACACTCGTACAGAAGTAATTGGGTATGGAGTCAAAAAACTGAATGCTGCTAATGTTGATGGGGGGCCGGCTTTAACTGCCAAAAGCGTGAGTCATCTTCTGGGTGATGTGGCAATTGATCGCTATATCCGTATTAATGTTCTGGGTGTGGGAAAACTGATTGATGCCTTGGGTGGAGTGACAGTACACGTTCCCAAAGATTTGAAATATCAAGATGACTCCCAACACCTATATATCAATTTAAAAGCAGGCCAACAGCATCTCAACGGCGATCAGGCTTTGCAACTATTACGCTTTCGCCATGATGAACTCGGAGATATTGGTCGGGTACAACGGCAACAAATGCTGATCCGGGCGTTGATGGATCAGACCCTCAACCCGGCAACAGTAGCTCAATTACCCCAAGTTCTCAACGTAGTTAAAGAAAATATTGATACTAACTTAACAATTGAAGAATTATTAGCGCTAGCAGGTTTTGGTGTCCGCACAAACCGCGCCAATATGCATATGTTCATGTTACCAGGTCGCTTTAGCCAACCAGATGAATATATTGCTAGCTATTGGATACCAAACGAAACTGGTATTTCTCGAATGATGTCTCAACACTTTGGTGTGGAATTAACTAGTCAACTGAGAGACGTTAATGTCCGCTCTCTGCGAGTATTCATTCAAGATAGTACAGGTAGCGATCGCTCTGAACTCATACCTCTAATTAGGAGTTTAGAAGAATTCGGATATCGCAAAATCCAGATATCTCCACCGTGGAGTGAACCTCTACAAGTGTCTAATATCATTGCCCAGCAAGGAGACGGCGAGAATGCAGAGTTAATTCGCAATGCTTTGGGATTTGGGGAAGTGCGAGTGGAAAGCACTGGCATTATTGATTCTGATGTTACCATCCAACTCGGTAGGGATTGGTTACAACAAAAACGTCTCTTTGAAGCGACTTATTAAAATTTATCCCTGATCTGAGAGATTTTCCAGACATCAAAAGTGCTGAACACTCAGCACTTTTTCGTGAAAGGTTTACTTTAACTGGAAATTTTCCTAAAATAATTTCATCACCAGATTCGCAGAATTATAGATGGACTGGATTACACTACTGCGATCGCTACAGTCTGATTTTATTCAAAGGTTAACATCCGGTTTTTTACTTCATTGTGAAAGAGAAGGTCAATATAGTGAATTAACTGTCATTTCTGGAGAAAGACTCAAGACATTACGAGAATTTTGCTGGCTGATGGCGGAAAAATATAAGCGGACTTCGCCAGTGCGTGACGTTTTTATTAACAACCTCAAAGGCAAACTGGGTGAAGAAGTTGTCAAAGAACGTTTAGCCGATTTTATTACAGAAGTCGATTATGAAACCCGATTTGGCGGTGATGGAAATATTGATTTTACCTTAAATTCTAACTCAACAATTGGTGTTGAAGTCAAGTCTCGTCATGGCAGTATCGATAAAGTCAGATGGTCAGTTAGTTCTCAAGAAGTTGCCAAAAATGCAGTTGTAGTTTGCGTTTTAATTCAAGAAGAAGTCAACGAAGCCCAACCTGAATATCACCTATTTTTAGCTGGTTTTTTGCCTACGCAAATGATTAAGTTAAGAACTGGCAAAATTTCATTCGGCATAAATCAATTATTATATGGAGGTGGTTTATGGTGCTATCTAGAACAGTTACAAAAGAATAATAATTATCAAGATTTTTCCTCTAATTCATCTCCAAGTCATCAGGTAAATCCTGAGTTTTCACGCTCTGCTGAAAAAGCAATGGGGAACCTAATCCCCCAACCCCCTTCCCTACAAAAGCCTATCTCCTTGCAGGAGGAAGGTTTGGAGAGAGGTTTTCCAGATAACGTGAAAAATCAGCAAGTTAATTATGTACAAAATAGCCAGCAAGATTTAAATATATTTAATCTAAAACTGGGTGATGAATGTTTTGCAAAAGGTAAATATGAGGCGGCAATTAATCATTATAACCAAGCTTTGCAACTGAAAGCTGATGCTGATATTTTTTACAAACGAGGTTTAAGTTACTATCAATTAGGAGATTATGAAGCAGCAAGTGATAATTTTTCCCAAGCAATACAGTTGAATTTTAATGATGGAAAAGCATATAATAAAAGAGGTTTAGCTCGTTATCAACTAGGAAATTATCAAGAAGCAATAGAAGATTATACTCAAGCTATCAGAATTAATCCTCATATTGCTGTTGCGTATAAAAATCGGGCTGAAGCGCGTTCTCACATTGGAGATAACCAGGGAGCAATAGAAGATTACACTCAGGCAATCAAAATTAATCCTGATTATGCCGATGCTTATAAAAACCAGGGAATTGCCCGTTATTTTATAGAATATCACCAGGGATTCTCTCAGGCAATCAAGGTTAACCCCCAGGATGCTCTTGCTTACAAAAATCGTGGTAATGCTCGTGCTGATTTAGAAGATTATCAAGGTGCGATCGCAGATTATACTCAAGCAATCAAAATTAATCCTAATTATGTCGATGCCTATTATAACCGTGGTAATGCTCGTTATGATCTAGGAGATTACGAGGAAGCAATTGAGGATTACACCCAAACTATTCAGATTAATTCTAATTATGCTCATGCCTATTATAACCGTGGTAACGTTTATTCGGAGCTAGGGGATAAACAGCTAGCAATTAATGATTTTCGCAAAGCAGCAGATATTTATCGTCGAGAAGGTAAACTAGAAGCACTTAAAGATGCCCGCGAAAGAGTTTCAGATTTAGAAATCGCCGAATCATTAGATATTTTAAACTTCTAAAGTTTTCATCTGTGTACCCTGGGGGTAGCCGCTACGCCTCTACATCTGTGGATAATGATCTTGTAAAAAAACGCAACTGCAACAGAAATCTGTCACATTGTCAAGTTATCCCTTCCGTGAGCTACGCTAACACCGACAAAGCCAAATCGCTATTTGCCTTCTTCTAATTTCCGTAATTGCTGCTCTGTCCGCTCATAGGGTTTTGTCTTCGGTTGCCAGGAGCCAAACAAATTCGTCACAAAGTTGTTCATAGCTGTCCGAGTCTGGGTACTGGCTTTTCCTAAAGCACCAGGTAACACCTGATCTCCTGCTGCCACAAACAGTAGAAAGCCAAGGAGTATCAAAGGCATATTTTGTTTCATGTCTAAATTCCCTCACAGATGGTATTAGTACCGCAAGGCGGAAGTCAAAAGTTAAAGAGCTTATTATATAGGCTTTTCACTTTTAACGTTACCGTGAAAACTATGAGGAATAACACTCGGTAATCCTAATCGACACATGGGTTCTGCATCTAGGCGCTGCTGTATGTATGGCTGGAACCGTATTCTTAGAAGGTAAACGTAGTCCGAACCGTGCCAACATAAATTTTGTCATTACTATTATTATGTTCCGGATTCGTAATTACAAATAATCCCGGAGTTATTGCCAGATTATCTGTGAGTTGAAAGTTATAAAAGGCTTCTAGATGTAAAGATGTATCCTGATCTTCAAAGGGATCACCATAACTATGATAAGTAACTTTAGGCGGTTGACCCACCACAAACCCAGCAAAGCTACCTTCTCTGCCAATATCTGTGAGAGCTAGCAGTACAGACCATGTGGAGATTACGGCATTTGGGTTTGCTGGTAAATTTTCTGCTTTCGCATGAATCAAACCAACTCGACCGCCGAGGCTGATATTTGGGTTAATTTGCCAAGCAGCTTCCGCACCAAAGGAATTAGCCGCGATCGCATCGGCCTGATCATTAAACGGATTGCCAGTTAATTCACTACCAGTTCCCGTATTCAGATTATTGTAAGAGTGGAGATAGGTAAAGCTGATTGCTGTGGTTTTAGTGGGTTCGAGGGTAAGTTGAGCGATCGCACCGTAAGGATTAGCAAAAATCCCCTTGTCTGGATTAGCTGCATCGCTGGTGACATATCCTAATGACAAATTCAGACTGTCACTCAAATTATGAGAAATACCAATACCAGCACCACCACCTTGGCGGCGAATGGGGTTTTCCCTGCCAAATGTAGAAATTGATCCGTCTCCACTACCGCTAAAAAGAGGATTGACACTCGGAACAAAGTCACCTAATCCTCCTCCCAAAGCGTACAAAGTCATGCGGGTTTGCTGACTGAGGGGAAATTTATACTCTAGTTCATCTAATTCCACCTCATTGTCATCATCACCATCAAATCCCAAATTTGCCATTTGAGTTCCAGTAAATTCTGCCAATTCTGGTGTGTTGCGCGCTTGTAGGCGGAGTTTCATTTCGTCTTTTCCCGTAAAACTAGTTTCTAAGGAGAGACGAACGCGATCGCTAAATGCCAAATTCTCATTTATTGGCTTATCGCTACTGTTGGCTTTTTTCCCACCCGCAAATCCACTCACAGCAAAAATAATCTCTCCTTCAAGTTCAACTTGGGGTGAGAATTGTTGTGCTTTCAATGTAGCAACTTGATTTTCTAATAAATCTACTCGGTTTTCTAGAGTTGCTAATTCTGCCGAAAATTCCGTTTTTAATCGTTGGAGTGTTGTTAAATTTTCTCGATTAACAATCTCAGAATTAGTATTTGAAATTAGCTCATTTATCTGTGTAATGCAAGTATTTAATTCGGTTGCAAATTGGTAGCGATTTAGAGTTTGATTGGTATAGTGAGTAAAATTATTAATACAGTTATATTGTTCAATTAATGAATTTAGTGTTTGAACTTCCCAACTATCAAGCCTAATTTCTGATAATTGAGATACAGATGTTATCTGATTATCTGATATTGCGGGTGTGGCATTAGCTAGAGTTATGCTGTGCAAAGCTAATGAACTAATGAACCCAATTTTTAATAAATAAGTTAAAACTCTCAATGCTCTCTCCTGAAAGTCAGAAAATTAAATAATTACTGTTGTTGAGGAAATAATCTGGATTTTTTTTGCACGCAGAGGCGCAGAGTCGCAGAGAGTTGGAGTTTAAATAATATGGAGGCGCTGTTCGCATAGGTTTAATAATGCTGGGGTAAAAGGACGGCGTTCTGGAAATTGAGTGCTGATCTGAATATGTCTAACTAAGGTGAGGGTGGTGTAAGTTTCAATAGCAAGAGGGGATTTATCTTTTGTCAGTTGCAGAAATGTTTGAGTTAGGGTTTTTTCACATTCGTGCAATGCTTCTGAATTACCAAAGGTGCGAAGGCTGTATTCTTTTATATGACCGATGTAGTTACCAATATCCAGCGCCGGATTACCTTCACAATATAAATCTAGGTCGATGAGATATAACCGAGAATTATGAATAATCACTTGATCTGGATAGAAATCACGATGAATACCACAGGGTTTTGCTTCTGGTGTATTTTGTCCTAAATGATCACATTTTTCTAAGATTTTTTCTAACCGTGCTTGCCATTCGGGATATTGTTGTATGACTAATGGAAGGCGTTCATGTAAAATTCGCAGTTCGTCTGACATAGTATGAGAACGGCGCGGAGGAATATTAGTTTGATGAAGTTTATGAGCAACTTCAGCAATTCTTTTTGCTATTAAAATATTATTATTATTTTGCGTGAGGAATCGAGTAGCGATATCACCTTCAACCTTGCGCTGTAACCACATCTGCCATTCTGGAATTATCCCTACAGGTTCAGGGACAGAAATCCCATCATCACTATCATCAGCAAATCCTGCATCCCACAAAGATTTTTGTAACTCATAACTATGATAATCGGTTCCCTTAGCTCTCACCTTACCAATCAGCGTCATGATTTCCCCAGAATCATGAATAAATTCATATTCAATCAAACAACGCCGCCCAGGTTTGTGACGAATAACTTCAATTTTTTGCAGGTGCATATTTTGAGCCTTAACCAAACACCGACTAAAACATTCTTCAACCTGCAACCGATCAATTGCAGCCGACAAAAAAGGCATCTTACTATCAACTAAATTGATTAACACTTTGCGTACCTTTGCGCTTACCTCAGCGTTCCTTTGCGTTTCCTCTCTCCACCCTCAATTCCCATAGCACTCTGCACCTGATACAAAGCCGCATAACGCCCATTTTGTTGCATCAATTGCAAATGAGAACCTTGTTCCACCACCCGCCCATTTTCCAGATAAAGAATAATATCTGCACGAGTTGCAAAATAAAGGTCATGAGTAATTAAAAAAGTCGTGCGATTTGCCGATAACCTTTGCAGCGCATCAATCACAGCCTTCTCATTACCCTTATCTAAACCCGTAGTTGGTTCATCTAAAATCAAGATAGGAGCTTGACGAATCGCCGCACGTGCGATCGCAATTCGTTGGCGTTGTCCACCAGAAAGGGTTGCGCCTCTTTCCCCTACAAGCGTGTCGTATCCTTGCGGTAAACCTGCGATAAAATCATGAGCATTCGCTAAACGCGCCGCCTCTTCAATTTCCGCATCAGACACCCCAGCAATCCCGTAGGCGATATTTTCTCGAATAGAAGCGGCAAATAACAGACTATCTTGCAAAACTACACTAATTTGCGGACGTAATGATTCTAATGTGTACTCTCGGATGTCCCGCCCATCAATCATTACTTGTCCTGATGTTGGGTCATAAAGTCGCAATAATAGACTGACTAATGTCGATTTACCACCACCGGAAGTCCCTACAATCGCGACTTGCTGTCCCGGTTGAATATTTAAATTAATATCTTGCAGTAAAACTTGTCCTGAATCATAAGCAAAGTCAACGTGATCAAAACACACCGCACCTCGAAAAATCGGGGCGGGAATTGCATCAGGCGCATCACGGACATCAGGTTCCTCTTGTAAGATATCTAAAATTCGCTCACCAGAAGCAGCAGCTTTAGCGAGTCTTGCAGTGTACTTAGCGAAGTTATGAACTGGCTTAAAGGCGTTCTTTAGATAGGTGATGAATACCAGCACATCCCCAGGTGTTAAAGCATCGCGCAGCGCCAGCCAGGAGCCATACCATAAAACAATTGCGGTTCCCAGGGCAATCACCGCATCAACGGTACGTTCTAAGTGCGCCGCCAGCCGTTGGGTTTTGACGCTTTCTTTGAGACTGCGCTGATTTTGTTGAGCAAACACTCGCGCAAAGGCATCCTGTAGCGAGAGGGCTTTAACCAGTTTAATCGCCGCAATGGATTCAGCCGCAGTCGCCGCTACCGCCCCTTCTTGTTTGCGTTGCTTTAATGAAGACTCTCGAATTCGCTGGCTGAGTCGATGCGTAACTAACCAAAATAACGGTAGTGTGAATAGTGCCAGTAGGGTCAGGCTGGGATTCATCCAAAACATCACCCCAATCATGCCAAATAGGGTAAGAATGCTGACTACTAGCGGTAATGCTGCCGTGATCATAATTTCTTGGAGACGGCTAGCATCGCTACTGACACGCACAATTAAATCGCCGCTACGAGCCTTGGTGTGATAACCCAAAGATAAATCTTGGAGATGACGATACAAATGATTTCGCACTTCACCCATGACTCGGCTACCGACTGTTGCTAGTCCGACAGTACTCCAATAAGCGGCAAAGGCGCGTAATCCGGTAAGGATGAGAACGGCAACTGCTGAAAATGTCAGTAATGTGACTGGCTCCAGTTCAGAAATTATGGGAATATTAGTGGGTGGATTGTCCCGAATTAGAACATAATCAAAGACAAACTTGAGCGGCCAGGGTTCCAGTACCCGGAGGGCGACATCTGCAATTAGAGCGATCGCAGAAATCAAAATTAGTCCAGATTGTGGGCGAATGTAAGGCCAAAAATAAGCTAGAACTGACCATAAACCAGAAGGTTTTGACATTTATTGTCTCACCTCCACAGAGAGTCCAGCTATATGGAGAATTTGTTGAGCGATCGCATCCCAAGTATGATTTGCGATGACTGTGTTTCGGGCAGCTTGTCCTAAACTATAACGAAGAGTAGGCGATCGCCATAATGTTTCTAAGGCATTTGTCAAAGCGATCGCATCACCAGGAGGACAGAGAATACCATTCACGCCTGGATCAATTAAATCAACCAATTGCCCAATCCGGCTGACAACCACAGGCAAACCAGCCGCCATATATTCATAGACTTTCAACGGAGAGAAGTAAAAATCAGACTGCGCCGAGTAGGGTGCAACAGCAACATCCATTTTTGCCAACAATGGAGGAATTTGCTCAGGACTCACCGCCCCTGTAAATTGGGTATGAGTGTCTAATCCTTTTGCAGTTAATTCTGCTGACAAATTTTCTCGTTCCGGTCCATCACCCACAATCAAAAGTTTCGCATTGGGAACACGTTGAGACAAAAGAGAAAAAGCCTCCGTGAGAATTGGCAATCCGTGCCACGGTTTCAAAGTACCGACAAATCCCACAGTAAAAATTTCTGATTGAGTAGAAGAATCAACAGCAGAAAAACGCTGAGGATTTACCCCATTAGGAATCACATAAACCTTAGACTCATCCACATAATCCATGAGATAAGTTTTCACCTCCTCCGAAACAGCAATCAGCGCCGTAGCAGCGTTAAAAACCCGATGAGCAACAGTTTCAGCACCTTGATAATCAATCAAACCGCGATGAGTTGCCTGTTCAGTAATCAGAGGTGAATTTACCTCTAACAATCCCGGAATCCCCCTAAGTTGAGCAAATTCCATTGCGCCATAACTCCAAAGAGAATAACGCTCATAAATCAAATCAAAACAGCCAGCTTTCTCCAAAGCCAAACCCAAATCAGGATTCATCCCCAAAGCCACCTGCTCCCTGACAGCCCTTTCTTGTTTCGGAATAGGTGGAAGCTGATGAACCGCAACATTAGTTAAATCTGCCGGTAATTCACCCCCAACGCGAGTAGCAAACAAATCCACTCCACAACCTGCGCCTTGGAAAGCTCGTATCACCTCCTGAACATGAATAGAGCATCCCTTTTGCCCAAAAACAGGAATTCCCGCATCAGCACAAACATAAGCAACTCGCACCTCTCAAACCTCCTCTGCGCCTCTGCGCCTCTGCGTGAGAAATAAACCCCGTAAAATAGCCGCATTAAGAGAAATATCAAACTCAGCTTCAATTAACTCCCTAGCCCGAATTGACAACTCAACCCGCAAAGCCGAATTAATCAGGAATTTTTCAAGTGCATTAGCTAATTCCACAGCATCATGTTGTGGCACAATTAAGCCAGTCTCCCCATCACGTACCAACTCCGGAATCCCCGTCACATCGGTACTCACACAGGGAGTTCCCAAAGCCATTGCTTCCAGTAAAACAGTAGGTAAACCATCCCGATTACCATCTTTACCAATCACATAAGGCGCTGCAAACACAGCCCCTTGCTGCATCAATTCAAACACCTCATTTTGAGGACGCGGCCCCACAATTTCCACCAGAGATTGCAATCCTAAATCTTGAATTTGCTGCTTGAGTGCAGCTTCTGATGTTCCTGTACCCACAATTTGACATTGAAACGCCACATTTCTCAGCTTCAAAATCGCACAAGCATCAATCAAAATCGATAATCCTTTCTTCTCAATTAACCGACCGACTGAAATAATTAAAGGAGGACGATTAGCGGGAGAAGAATATTGTAATTGTCGCAAATCTAAGCCATTGTAAATCCGCTTAACTTGCTTTGCCGCGACACCATAGTTCTTTTGTAAATAGTTGAGATTATAGTCACTAACAGTAACGACAGTCGCCGCATCCTCTAGCTTGCGTTCCATATCGGCAAATTCCACACTTTCATGAAAAATATCTTTAGCATGAGCAGTGAAAGTGTAGGGAATACCTGTAAAGTGAGATGCTAGGCGAGCTACACTGGTAGCCACAGTGCCAAAGTGAGCGTGTAAATGAGTTATGTTTTTGAGTTGCGCTTCCCGTGCTAACCATGCAGCTTGGTAGACAGTGCCGGCTGGCTCACCTTCAGCCATTGACAATTTTGACCAAAAATGGGGGATAACTTGACTAGCTTCTTGTAATTCTGCCCAAAAATAGCTAGCGGCTGTAGGAGCCAGACTATTGAGTGATGCGCTCACCCGTCCTTGAATTGGCTTGCGAATGTAGGTTACAGGCGCGCGTACCTGAGAAATAATATTTTGAAAATGAGTGTCACAGGGTGGTCTTAATGCGAAAATTTCAATGTCTAAGCCAGCTGCTTCATGCGCCAAAATTTCGTTGACAACAAAGGTTTCAGAATATCGAGGATAACGTTTGAGAACATAACCAACACTTGTCATAATTCGTAATTCGTAATTCGTAATTCGTAATTTAAGAAGGTGCTATTTTAGTATTTCTTAACTCATCTATCTTTATTCAAGAAGCTTGTTCTGATGAATGATGAGCAGACATGAGGATTTCATCGACGAATTGGACAATACTGCTGAGTCCATTCAAATCAACACAATTACGAACTTGTGGTGGCTCGCCTGCTTGCATTAACCAGTCTGTCAATGCTTGGGATGTTAAATTACGTGGATGTAACATATCAGTTAAACCAAGTTCCTGTAAGCGTTCGGCACGAATCAATTGCTCTCGCCGGGGTTTTGTTCGAGGTATGATTAGCGATCGCTTTTGAAATGACAATAATTCACAAGTTGTGTTGTAACCGCCCATAGAAATCACCCTTTCGGCGCGATTGAGTAACAGTGTCGGCTCGGCTAAATATTCCAACACCCGCAAATTATCCCGTTTAGCAGCATAGTTCTGAAGTTGTTGTCTGACTTTTCTGGGCATAAACGGCCCTGTCAAAATGATCCCGTTCATCTCTGGTGGTAGTTCAGCATGAGCAAATGCTGCTGCTAACAGCGCTCCATCTTGTCCACCACCTACCAAGCACAATGCTAATCTTTCCGATGGTAAATTCAGCGATTTAAATGCTTGAACGCTTTCGATATCAATGAATTTGAGGCGGCTACGCTGGTCAAGATAGCCCGTGTAACGGATTTTGTCCAGAGTTTTCGGATGAAAGCGATACTCTTGTGCTAGGTCATAGATAGCGGGATCACCATACACCCAAACTGCATCATAGTAGGTTTGAATTGCCTCTTCATTACCTCCTCGCTTCCAATCTCGACGAACAGAAGCGGGTTCATCTAAGACATCCCGTAAACCTAGAATGCAGCGTGTTTTTACTTGGGTACGCAAGTAATCTAGGGTGGGATCTAGCTCTCTGACTGCTCCTCTTGGGACATTATCTACAATAAAAATATCAGGTTTAAAAGTTTTAATTGTGGTTAAAATAACTTGCGATCGCAGTGTAATAATTTCCTGCAATGACAGATCCAATCTTCTTGCTTGATACTGCCCATGAATGTTTTTGTGCAAAGCAGGTAAAATCAAACAATCTACACCTGGAGGTGTTGGGACATTGCTGGCATCTGGGATGCCACTAATCATTAAAACATCAATTTCTAAAGGTGAACATCCTAAAGTTTGAGCAATCAACAAATTACGGCGTTTGTGTCCTAGCCCCATTGTGTCGTGGGAATATAAAGCAATCCGCCACTTACGAGGATTACTAGATAAATTATTCACATTTGAAGGCGCGACGTTAGCCGACACTCCTGTGATCTCTCCAGAATTGGGAAAAAAGTTGTTCATTTGCACTCCTGACAAAAGTTTAATCCGGTAATTTATAGCATTTTGATGGCAATATCCAAATAATTAGCCTGCCTATGCAGACTCAGTTCACCAGTGTTATACTTCAGCCTGTAGGTGGATAATTTGCTAGTCAGGCTGGATTAAAAATTTCCCAAATTCAAATAACACTATTTAAAAAAATAACTTTATATTTATGGAAATTAGCCTGATCAATTATGGAAAATCACACTTCTGAAATCGAATTAAATCACATCCAATTTTACCGATTAATCATGCATCGCTTGGGCAATATTTACTGACATTTTACCTTCAATTTGATATTTCCTCCTTTTTTAGACTTTTTCTAGAAAACTTACATTAAGAATAGGTTATCAAATTTTTAAGAAAAGTTAAACACTATCCTATAACATATCAAGTTTTGATGCAAGTTTCATGAAAATTTCATGAGAAGTTTCTCATGTTTGATTACTCAATGAATTGGAGAATTTCAACCGAGATTTCAAATTTGCTGAAAAAGGTGATAAGTAGCTCAAACTACAAAAACGTAATCCCCAGATCCCCGACTTCTCTAAGAAGTCGGGGATCTATATGCTCAATGTTTTATGTTTAATTATGTTGAGCTACTTATCGCCCAATTGTGTTCAGCCAAAAATTATGTATATTTCCTAAATAGTTATACAATTACTGCCAAGTTTTGCTCAACGAAGTTAACCTGAATGGATTAACTGTAAATTTAATCAACATTACTTGTTGATCAACAAGATACCAATTTAAATAGCTTTAAATGAAAAGGCATAAAAATGAGCAGGTCAATAAACCGTTTTGGCGATCGCCTCCGGCGCGGCTTTGCCGATCGCTTATCGTTCTACAAAATATCTCAGTTGTTGACAATATGGCAGCAAGTATTGGGAGAAGCCCGCACCCGGATTTTGCTCTGGTACTTACTAATTTTAGGCAGTACATTTCTGGTGGCGATTCCGGCATTTCATTACCAGATATATCAGCACATTGATCAGCGGGTTCGTCAGGATATGGAAACAGATATGATGGCTTTCCAGGCATTGATGGACGGCAAAAGCTTTGTTCCAGAAGATGGATTGACTGATGATAACCTGGAAAAGATGGTAACCGAGTCACAGCAATTGAATCAGTTACACTCTGCACCAGAACAAATGACTGAGCTAGTCTCCACAGAAGACTTAAAGAAGCTATTTCGAGCTTATTTACTGTATCGACTACCCGAAGATGAATCCTACTTCATCACGTTTATCGATGGTGAATTTTATAAATCTAGTCCTAGCCCTCGCCCCAAGATTTTAGCCAGAAACTCATTACTAATGAGACAGTGGGCAAAACAAACCCAAGCGGAACGAGGAGAAAAAGAATTTTTTGCCCCTAAATTTAGTAAGATTCTTTACATGGTGGAACCGGTCACGATAAATGGACAAGCACGGGGAATTTTTGTAGTAGCCCACAATACAGCTGGGGAACGGGAAGAAGCTTTAGAAGCAGTCTCTGTGTTTGTGCAAGCTTCCAGCTTAGTGTTTATCGTGTCTTTAATTCTGACCTGGTTAACGGCGGGGCGCATACTGGCTCCGCTGGGGATAATTATCACTACAGCTCATGCTATCAGTGAGTCAGATTTAACTCAGCGCTTACCTACGCGAGATCGGGGGGAATTGGGAGAATTGGCCAAGACATTCAACGAAATGATGGACAGGCTGGAAGCAGCTTTTGCCAGTCAGCGTGAATTTGTCAATGATGCTGGACACGAACTGAGAACACCGATTACCATCATTCGCGGACATTTAGAATTGATCGGAGATGATCCCCAAGAACAACAGGAAACTTTAGCATTGGTGATCAGCGAACTAGACCGGATGAGCCGTTTGGTTGATGATTTAATTTTGCTGGCCAAGGCAGAACGTGCCGATTTTTTACAGATCACAACAGTAAATGTGGCAGAGTTAACTGAGGAATTGTTTATTAAAGCCCAAGCACTGGCAGAGAGGGACTGGCAATTAGATTCTATAGCTAAAGGTCAGATTGTCGTTGATCGTCAAAGAATTACGGAAGCTGTGATTAATTTGGCGCAGAATGCGACTCAGCACACTGGGGAGAGTGATACTATTTCCATAGGTTCTGCGATCGCTAAAGGCAAGGTGCGCTTCTGGATACGTGATACAGGCGAAGGTATTCCCCTAGTGGATCAAAAACGGATTTTTGAACGCTTTGCTCGAACTTCCAACAGTCGCCGTCGTTCGGAAGGTGCGGGACTAGGGCTATCCATTGTGCGCGCGATCGCCGAATCTCACGATGGGGAAGTATTACTTCGTAGTCAATTAGGAAAAGGTTCGATGTTTACCATCACGTTACCACTCGATCCGCCGCAAAAAGTGAGTGCCTATGCCCAATATTCTCATCGTTGAAGATGAACCCCGAATTGCTTCATTCATTCAAAAGGGATTGCGATCGCAAGGGTTCACAACCACAATTGTCACAGATGGGCAGTACGTCTTAGATGTAGTACAAAGTAGCACATTTGACTTGCTAATTCTGGATTTGAGATTGCCGGGAAAAGATGGATTTCAAGTTCTGGAAGAACTACGGGGACAAGGGGAAGACATACCTGTGATTATCCTCTCTGCCCGCAGTGACATTCATCACAAAGTGGCTGGACTCGAAGGAGGTGCAGATGATTATGTTACCAAACCTTTCCGATTTGAAGAACTCCTAGCGCGGGTACGGTTACGGTTGCGAAGTCCCAGACCTGTCAGAGATGCCGAAGAATTTAGCCTCAAAGCTGGTCATGTGGTGCTTGATTTGCGGACTCGACAAGTGAAAATAGGCGATCGCCTGATCGAATTACCAGCCCGTGAATTTGCGATGGCAGAAATGTTTTGCCGCCATCCAGGACAAGTCATCAGTCGCGAACAATTATTAGATTACGTTTGGGGTTATGACTACAACCCAGGTTCTAATATTGTGGATGTGTATGTCGGTTATCTTCGCAAGAAACTAGGCAGCAAAGTCATTGAGACAGTTAGAGGTATGGGTTATCGGTTGCGAACCTAGTGAGGAGCATCCATGACACTCCTTGTTCACTGTGTTCGCGTAGGGTAGCCAAAATTCTCAAGCTTTTTATCCTGAGCGCAGCCATAGTTTCTTAGCTATCGCGTTGCACAGAAAATGGATAAAATCGATGAAATATTTCTCAATTAGGGTGGAGTCAAAGACATAGACAAATCTGCTGCGTGTTTCTTCCACAGTGGGATATCCCCGGTCAATTTTTCAATCATGTAATTTCCCACAATCGCTTCTGAACATTTATGCTTCCACCAATTCAATGATTTCTGGTGCAGTTCTTCCATGAGTTGCTGATTGTCTAGCAGATTTTCTAATATCTTCTCTACATCCTGCCAATCCTTGATTTGAATCACAGGCGCTCCATCTAAATACCACCTTGAAGGCAAAGCTTCTGTCACCAAAATACAACCATATTTCATAGCTTCAAACAAACGAGTAGTTTCAAAGGACGTACCTCTGGGAACCAAACATATTTTAGTATCCATCATGATTTCACAATAACTACGCTCATCTTCACTAGTTCTATTACGGAAGCCACCAGTAATTGATAACTCAACTTTCAAACCAGGATTTTTTTTCTGGAACTTCTTTAAACTCGATATCATTAGTTTTCGAGCCAAGGCTTTGGGAGTTCCTAACCAGTGTTTCAAAGACCATACAGGATAAGGTATATGTATGACGCTACCAGAAAAATAAGTTTCATAGAGACGATCTTTGATATTCTTGATGGGCAAATCTTTTGAGTTGTTGTAACCCAAAGGAATTTCAAAGATTCTGCCAATTGTCTCTTTGCCTGATAACCAGCTTTTTAACTTGTTAAAACTATAATTAATCAGACCTGGAGAACAGACTAGCAAGACTCGCAAAAATTGAATTAGCGTCAGCAAATTTAACAAAGAAGGTTTACGAAATGGATTACATCCGAGTATTGGTCGTGTGCCTATGCACTTAAATACTGCCCTGACTTTGTGAGCATATTTGGGTATGCGATACCATTCATCACCGATTACTAACACGACAACATTTGTCCCATAAGATGGTAGTTCATCTATTTGATCCCAAGTTACATAAAATATTAAACCGCTAACCTGGAAACTATTCTCGATAGTCTGTAATACCTGACTAAAATATGTAGCCGAGCCAAAGTTGATCGGGGGATTACTGTCATATATATTCCAAGGTATTGGTTTTTGTTCTCGTTTCATGTAGATATAGTACTGATTGGCAAGCGTATTGATTACAGACATTTCAGTTTGGTGCATTTGTAAGGAGATAGGTAATGTTTGTTCACAACATATAAATATCAGACATTGATCAATCATCAATTCCTTTGATTGGAAATAATTAAAATCTACCACCCAATTTTGTAGAGACGTAATGATTGAACGGGGAGGATCTCAGTTTTGCAAATGTATTCTAAATCGACCCCTCTTGCCTGGAAACAGGATTCCTGCTGCCTCTACTAAGGGGGGTGAAGTTTTCTAGGGCTTTGTCAAAAAATGAGATAATCCCGATGAACGTCTACCTGTGACTATTTGGCGATTTATACCTAAATTCAATCATGCCAAATAGAATAATTGTGGGATGTGTGATTTAATTTTTATACCTTTTCTTCATGAGGATGTCCCTAATTTTCTAAAGTCTCTAAGCTTATTTGTATAGCCACAGGCTAAAGAATGAGGATTAATATAACTTAGCCTCACGTAGAATTGGGATGAGAAAGAGGAAGATGCACATCAAGAAACAATGAGCGATCACTGATTTTTATATAGACAATTCAAGCATATTTTTTGATGAATTTCATTAAGGTTATGTATATTTTTCTAATGTATTATTTGAAGATAGTATAAATATTTATATACGGAATATAAAGTTAGTTAGATAAGTATAAAATTAATTAATATTTAGCTGATTATCTTTGTATTAATACTTTTACAATTCCTGTCTATTTCCATCTTGTCGCTTATCATATCTGAGGAAAATGAATTTAGTAATTGATGATACAATATTGATTAGAGTATCAATAATATACAGCATATTTCATCTGAGTCAGCTAGGTAAGGGCGGGCAGGATTACCATTCCACAAGATGTGTAGGATTAAAATGTGTACTTCGTTTACTTACAAAGTGCTGTAAATAAATACTTGGTCTTTTAAAAGACATTTTCCAAGCAATGCTAAATTAAAATTATTTAAATATATTATGGCATTTTTTTTTGAGTTATGCCATATTCAAGCTGATTGAGATCAGGAAACAATGAAAGTATCCTTAAAATGATCTTTCTCAAAAACAATTAGTTTGGATATAGGTAATTATATAATGTTGATTGACGCACGGACAATTCCTCAAGATGAAACTCTTGAAACTGAAGTTTGTATTGTTGGGGCTGGTCCAGCCGGTATTACTTTGGCTCGTGAATTAGCTGGGACAGACTTTAGGGTTGTTTTATTAGAAAGTGGTGGACTAGATTTTGATCAGAATACTCAGTCACTTTCTCAAGGAGAAAGTGTTGATAATCATTTTGATACATTAGAAAGTCAGCGTTGTTTTCAGTTTGGTGGTACAGCAAACTTTTGGAAAATTCGACTAGGTAATAATGTCATTGGTGTGAGGTACGTACCATTAGACAAAGTAGATTTTGAAAAGCGAGATTGGCTACCTTATAGTGGTTGGCCTTTCGATAAATCTCACCTCGATCCTTTCTATAAACGCGCTCAAGCACTTTGCCAACTTGGAGATTTTGCTTATGATGCTGACGCTTGGTCAGATGCTGACACTCCTCAGCTACCATTTTCTGGAAATGTAACGACTAATATGTTTCAGTTTGGTCCTCGTGCTGTATTTACCCATGAGTCCCGTGAAGCAATTAACCAAGCTAGTAACATTACTACCTATCTCAACGCTAACTTAGTAGAAATAGAAACAGATGACACAGCTAAAAACGTAACTCGCTTACGAGTCGCCTGTTTGTCAGGTAAAGAATTTTGGGTTAGTGCTAAAGTTGTCATTCTAGCTACAGGTGGTATAGAAACGGCACGTTTACTATTGCTATCAAATAAAATTCAAACAACTGGTTTAGGTAATCAAAATGATCTAGTAGGGAGATTCTTTATGGATCATTCTCTAGTTAATGGTGGTAAATTGATTCCTAATAATCCAGAAATTTTTCAGAAAACAGCTTTATACGATTTGCGGCGAGTGAATGACATTCCTGTCATGGGCAAGTTAACTTTAGCAGAAGAAGTTATGCAGCGTGAACAATTACTAAATATAAGTACATTACTATTTCCTATCCCCAAACTATATCAGTTAAAAGCAGTCAATTCTCTGAAAACATTGCTGTTATCAATACATAATCCACAAGTCCGTCAAGATATTCTTAAACATTTAAAAAATATTGTTCTCGGTCTTGATTATCTTTTGCCTGCTGCTTACGGAACAATTGTCAACCAGCAACCTTTTATTCCTAGTCTGGCTTGGGGTGGTTGGTCGTATATTCCAGACAAGGAAAAACGATTTGCTGAGTTTAGACTACTCCAGCTAGCTGAACAAGTACCCGATCCAGACAATCGTATAACACTAACTGCCGATCGCGATCGCCTGGGTCGTCAGCGAGTCAAGTTACACTGGCGTTGGAATGAGATTGATATTGAACAGATCAAGAGAAGCCAAGAAATTTTACAACAAGAAATTGCTCGCGCTGGCATCGGTGAGTTACAAATAGAACGAGATGGTAATAATCTCCCAGAATTAATCCATCCTGGTCTACATCATCACATGGGAACAACACGGATGCATGATCATCCCCAGCAGGGTGTTGTAGACCGTAATTGCCAAGTCCACGGCATTTCTAACCTATTTATCGCCAGTAGCTCCGTATTTCCCACAGGGGGCTATGCTAATCCTACACTCACCATTGTGGCTTTAGCTATTAGGTTAGCTGACCATCTGAAAACAGTCATGGCATAGCTGACACAAAGTTGAGCTTCTTGATCTTTGCACGCCGCCTTTTCCTGTTCTAGTCCCCCCTACCGGAACGCTTTCCAGTTCATCTTAGTCGTGGTTGACTATGAAACAGCATGACAACTTCGATGAACTGGCTTTTGGTCGGTCAAATAGATCCTTGGAATCAAGTAACTCCAGTTCAAACACCAGCAATTTTCGATATTGGTTCAGCCATTTGAAGGTTGCTCAAAAGATTGGCCTGGGATATGGAGTGCTTTTGAGTATCGCTGTATTGGGAACGAGTATTGGGTTCCTGATTGCCGATTATTATCAGCAACAAGCGCAAAAGCGCGAAGAAGCCGCCATTGAAGAGTTATATCAGATGTATCAACTCAAAACCATTGTGTTTCGTGTGCGGACAAACCAACACAAGCTGATTTTATACATGGAGCAACCAAGGAGATGGCGAGAACAATATACTTTGTTACTGAAGTATGTTGAAGAAGCTAGACAAGTTTGGTTTGAGTTCAAAGCTAGTTACAGCACTGAGAACAGTATCATCTATGATTCTGTAATTGAACAAGAAGCAGTTCATCGCTTGTTGCAGAACTACAAAGACTTTGATATTTATTTACAGCGTACAGAGGCTTTGTTTCGCGATAACAATCCCAGTAAATTATCACCAAGGGAGATTAAGACAGTACAAACCGAACTGTTCAATTTCATGCATGGTTCATCAGTGTTTATGATTGATGCTTTTCTCGATGACATCACGAATATTGTGGAAGTCATATCTGAGGAGTATCAGCAAGCCAATTGGGAATTGCAAAGGGCTGAAAAATTACGCCTGTACATTATTGTCGGTAGCCTGTCACTATCAATTGCGATCGCCACATTACTAGCAATTTACACTAGTGGTACTATAGCTCGTCCCATTCAAGCAGTTACCCATATTGCCCAACAGGTAACAGAGCAATCTAATTTTGATTTGCAAGCACCAGTCACAACTAATGATGAAGTGGGGATTTTGGCGGCTTCCCTGAATCGTCTCATCCAGGAAGTTCAGCAACTGATCAAAGCTCAAAATAATGCTAACGAACAGCTAGAAGTCTACAGTCAGGTACTAGAAGAAAAAGTGCGTGAACGAACGCGGGAGTTAAAGGAGAAAAATCTGAGCTTGGAGTTGGCATTAAATGAATTGCGTCGGACTCAAGCTCAACTCATAGAAACTGAGCAAAATGGTGAAAAAAACTGAGTTGATAGCTGGCGTGGCTCAACCATTACTTCTGTAGCTAGGGAGTGGGGAGTGGGAAAAAGCCATTTTGAGTGTATGTGGCGACTACAACTTGCTGTGATGTCAATTGACTAATGGGGGCTGGTTTCATATCCCGGTAGTCTAGCAATTGCACTAAAATTAGGTAGGCGATCGCTAAAAGAATCGAAATCGCACCTGTAATAACTGCAACAATTTTTGAGCGATTCATCAGTATTTCCTTTCAGTCATTTTCCTAAGTATTATAAAAGTTTACACAAATATCCCACGAACCTGATCATTTAAGATGAATGATATGCACTTCCAGCAAATTTAAATTGGGTAATTGAGCGATAAATATGGATAAACAACCGATACAAGTAATTGGAGGTGGACTAGCTGGGACAGAAGCAGCTTGGCAAATAGCCCAGGCTGGAGTGCCGGTGATTCTCCATGAAATGCGCCCAAAACGCTTTAGCCCTGCCCATCATACCGAACATCTGGCGGAATTAGTCTGTAGTAATTCCTTTGGGGCTATGGCTAGCGATCGCGCTACAGGATTATTACACGAAGAGCTACGTCAACTCAATTCCATTGTAATTTCCAAAGCCGATGAACACGCCGTTCCAGCTGGTGGGGCGCTAGCTGTAGACAGAGGACAATTTGGCCAAGACTTGACACAAACCTTATGTAATCATCCTTTAATTGAATTTCGCCGGGGTGAAGTCCCAGCTATTCCGGAAGGAATCGTAGTTTTAGCAACGGGGCCGTTAACCAGTCCAGATTTAGCCGCAGATTTGCATCGCGTAACGGGGATGGAATACCTCAGCTTTTTTGATGCGGCTAGTCCCATTGTTGTGGGAGAATCGATTAACCATGATGTTGCTTTTATGGCATCACGCTATGACAAAGGTGAAGCCGCTTACCTGAACTGTCCGATGAATAAAGAGCAATATTTGCACTTTTGGTCAGAACTTCGGCAAGCTGAACAAACTGAAATCAAGGACTTTGAACGGGAAACAGCGAAATTTTTTGAGGCTTGTTTACCCATTGAAGAACAAGCGCACCGGGGAGAAGACACGATGCGTTACGGCCCCCTGAAGCCAGTAGGATTGTCTGATACTCGCACCGGAGAACGTTCCTATGCCGTGGTACAGCTACGCCAAGAAGATAAAGCCGGTCAACTTTGGAACATGGTAGGATTCCAAACTAATCTGCGCTGGGGTGAACAAAAGCGAGTTTTCCGGCTGATTCCGGGTTTAGAAAATGCGGAATTTGTGCGTTTGGGAGTCATGCACCGCAACACTTTTATTAATGCGCCCCAATTAATGCACTCGACTTTGCAATTTAAGCAGCGTCCCACTTTGTTAGCGGCTGGACAATTGATTGGTACTGAAGGTTACAGCGCCGCCGCCGCAGATGGTTGGTTAGCGGGAACCAATGCAGCGCGCATAGCTTTGGGTAAGGAACCATTGATAGCACCACCCACTACGATGATGGGGGCGTTATTGGACTTTATTAGTTCGGCTTCTCCGAAGCATTTTCAACCAATGCCGCCGAATTTTGGCATTATGCCGGATTTAGGGGTAAAAATTAAAAGTAAGCCAGAGCGTTATGGACGTTATCGCGATCGCTCTTTGGCTGATTTAGCCAGTTGGAAAAATCAGTTTTAAGTGGGAGTGGGGAGTGGGGAGT